>CALLLY010000065.1 GCA_938008205.1 uncultured Granulosicoccaceae bacterium | reverse complement strand
CGGATCCGCCTCATTGTCGATACCACTAATATCAACAACGGTAATATGACCGGTTTTATCATCGATTGAAAATGCAGATTCGGGATCGGATACAATGGCGTAGGTTAAGCCGGAAAGTACCTCAGCAACATCCCATTCAATAATGGAAGCGTAATTCTCGTCGGCTTTGGCATCGTTCCAGGTGCCATCACCAACATCCTTGAACAGGACCACCTGATCTTCACTGTCATTGTGGTCATTAGGCTCCAAGGAATCCCAATTGGTGTAAGTGCCATGCGGTGCAGTTCCGAATATTTGCCCTTCCCACAGCAATTCTCCATCCCCGGCTGCAGTCTGCCAGTACCAATCACCCTCTTTGGTTTGATCACTGGCCCCAAGATGAATGTTATCACCCATCGCATCACCAAGCGCACGCACCAGGCGATTTTCATAGTCTGACAATATCGTTACCAGCCTGCCGGGAACACCATTTATTGTCGCGTTGTTTGCGGTGTTCTCTGCCGTGGCCCAGGTTCCCGGTGTGGCATCCGGTAAATAAAATTTACCCGTACCACCATCGTAAACCAGCCCCGGATTGTGAGCCAGAATCGTGTCTATTCTGGTGTCGTAGGGCAGCACTTGCACGTCACTGATCAACGGCCCCTGGTTTCCGGTGTTCAGAGATTGAAAACTGATTGTTGTGGTGTCGGATGATGCAATAAACTTTAGACTTCGATTTTCCCAGATTAATTCATCTGTATCCCATCTGTCGGGCTTGTTTACGGTCAGATCAGTATCGTTACCATCGGTGGATATGCGTACTGATTGTTGAGTGGCTAATATGAAGTTTCCACTCAAAGCGAAAGTTAACTGATATTCCTGTCCGGCTATGGTGCTGAACGTCTGGCTAATGGTGCCTGCAGAGTCTCCACTTAAATCCACGGCAAGACCACCCAATGGTGAGTCATCCCATGTCGCCTTCAGGTCAACATCTCCACTATCCACCTGCCAGAAACCGTTGACGCCACCAATGGTCGTTCCGGCAGAGTACACGGTATTTGCAGTATCCCCGGACACTGTAAAGGAACCATCCTGTATTAGATCATCGCCTGTGTAAGGGAAGCTGGTCTCCAGGGTTCCGACACTTGTCCCACCTGGTGTCCCCTCCGGTATCTGAAAGCGGGTAGCTGCAACACTGTCCGAAAACCCGGCTTCGCCAGTATGTTTTATCGAAAGGTTGTTACCACTGACAACATCAATCACTTCCCCTGCCGTATTGATCCCATCCATCTGCCAGTTGGCAATCAAGGTCGACGGTAACGAATCCACATATAACTTTTGATCGTGGTGGGCCTGGATCTCGGCTGGTGTTCGTACTTCATCCCACACACGTATATCGTGTAGCGTGCCAGAGAAAACCTCGTTGGCCTCAAACCCTCCTTCAAGGCTATCTTGCTCAAGACCCAACAGCAATGCACCACCGGATGGCAATGTCTGCCCGGCATGGAACCCGGCAACCGAATAAACTAATTCGCCATCGGCATACATACGCAGCTGCCCACCATCTGAATCCCACGAGACTGCTACACTGTGGCGATTTCCATCCAACAGCTCCGGAACAGCAACGCTTAAAACATCAGTCCCAAATATACCAACATCAACCTGACCTGTGCTGCGCACCAGTAACTTCAGTGTGTCTCCCGATGCGAGGTTATAGGAAAACAATGTACTCCTGTCATTGCTTAAAGGACTCTCAAACTGAGCCTCGACAGTAACTTCAGTAAGCCCACCTAACAAACCACTGCCATCACCAACCAGTAGATAGGTATCATTACCACCATCGTTATTGATCTCGATACCACTGGATAGATCAGCAGGGCCAACAGCGCTGATATACGAACCAAGTGATGACGCACCGTCAGCAAACGGTTTTGCACCACCACGGGTGGTCACATCAGCCAATGCTCTGGATGTATCGCTAGTGTATGGACCGGAATAGCTGTCATCGATAGCATAAACCGTGAGATCGGGTACAACGCCAAAAAAATCTGCCGAGGGAACAAATCGCAACATCGCAGTGTGCTCGATCAACAATGCAGCATTTGTGGATACTGACCCGACATCGTGCCAGGTGACTCCGGGTGGTGTTGAATACTGCCAGACCCCTTCAGTGGTTGTTGTATCAGAGGCAATCGCAACACCTGAAAACGTACCGTCCACATCGGTTTATACGCTGTTAAACAAATTACCGACGGTGTCGCCGTCCGGATCCGGTGTATCTTCAGCGACGGCAGCGAGTGAGGCATTGCCCATGTCCGGTGCATCATTAACAGCAAACACTTGAATAACACGATCAGCATTCAACGAGTCTGCAGTACCATCGTTCACAGTAAACGACAACGTACGGGTGCCATCTTCCGGGCTTTCACTACTGTTTCTATACTGAATACTGCGAAGCGCATCCTGCCATGCGGATAAGTTGCCCGTACCGGTTAATGTCAAAATACCCAGCGTACTATTGAAGCTGCCGCTTATAGAGGCTGTATCTATAAAGAGCAGTTCATCCTCAGCACTCTCGTAACCTGCGATAAACTCTACTCTGGCAGACGTCAGCTCAACATTATCGGCATCGGATACAGCAATGGTATTCGATACCACCACCGCACCGTCGCCCTCAATATAATTTAATGTACCTGACTCCATACTGCTGAGCACAGGTAGATCGTTTTCCAGCTTTATCGTGATACTAAGCGCAAAGGTCGTAGCGGTGCCGGCACCGTCATCAACCTGCATGGTGATCGAGTCAGCAGTTGCTATTTCATTACCGTTGTGCCGGAACTCCAGATTCCCGTCATCGATATCTTTCTGCGTAAAGCTGTCACCGGCATGCAGATCCACACCATTAAGCACCAGCTTGCCGTAGCTGGCATCAACGCTGATTTCATAGCGTAACGCTGATGCGCCATCTTCTATATCTGTGGTAAGCAAGTCAGCATTGGTAATCGGGATCGTCTGATCTTCATCGACTTCTATATTATTATTGTTGACCAGGGTTTCTTCGTTGCGAACGGTAATTGAGACGCTGCCGCTATCGAATTCATTCAGTTGATTGGCTTTAACCGTCGGCAGATCGAATCCGCTATATAGCCTCGCGTTCTTGATGTCGTGATTTTCGAGGTGATAGTCCAGGGACCCTGCATTTTCCTCCGCGCCAAAGTATGCTGGCCCTGTCGGGTTAAACAATCCACTCGCCCTCGACGAGGTAAATTCCAGGTTCCCGTCAATGTAAATTGAATGTCCCACTCCCTGCCGCACGACAATGGCAAAGCTATGCCATGCACCACCGTCATTCTCAAAGCTGGACACATCAAATTCAAAATACGGAGAACCTTCACCAGACTCGGTACTGTCGTTAATTTGAGCTACGAGTGATCGCGGGGGATCTTCATCCTTATCATTTATCCATACCGACAGATAGTTGGGCTTTTTCCACTCGCCTTGCGAAAAGAGGGATTGTTCACCACCGTCATCCAGGTCATTTACCTGAAATTCAAACATCAGTGTGAATTCGGATGGATAGCTGAAGTTAGGCACTTCAACGGAATCATCGCCGTCAAACACCAGTGCACCCGGCGGATCATCGGTAGTGACTGTACCGTTGTTCTGATTGAGATCATCAGCACCATCATTAGTTAGCCGCCACTGACTGATGATGTCCGGATTTCCATCCATGGCGTTGTAGTTAAAGGTTGCCACGCCTGAGCTGTCTGCCGGACTGCTGTATACATAGTTACCATTCAAATCGCCGTAAGCGAGCGACCCGAGCGCTGGCGGGGTGACAGACCGGATTGTCGGCGCCTGCGCACCTCTGATGGCGTCATTGTCGGTGAAGTCCTCTGCGAGGAAATTCAGACTACTGCCGGACACGACCGGCCCCAATACATCATCGTTGGCTGCAAAGTTTGCAACCACTGAAGAAACCACCGTGGCAGCATCTACGGCATAGGGGGTGGAACCACCTCGAACTGACACATCTTCGATACTTCTGGCACCACCGGCGGTATAAGGTCCGCCCGTCTCGTCGACACCATACACAGAAAGCGCAGGCGCCTGACCGATATACTCTGCCTCCGGGTTGAAGCGAAGCAGAGTGCTTTCATGAAGCAATAGCGCCGCGTTAGTCGACACGCTGCCTATCGAAAACCAGTTCCCGCTATTGGTAGAGTACTCCCAGGTACCTTCGGTGGTGGTATCGTCAGCGACGATCGCGATCCCTTCCAACCACGCACCGCTATCAACATCACTGAATTGGCCGTCAAAAATATTGGCAATCGTTTCACCGGCAGGATTCATCGGATCAACCACTACATCCCGCAGCACCCCGTCGTCCAGTGCCGGTGCATCGTTCTGAGCGATGATGTTTGAGTTAATGGTGGCAGATACTGCCGCATAGGGTGTAGACGGGCCGCGGCTGTTTACATCAGTCGATTCTGCCGATGCGTTTGAACTGAATGCTCCGGTATAGCTGCTGTCAATCCCGTAGATAGTCAACTCGGGCACCGGACCCTCAACATCCGCACCCGGCACAAAACGCAACAGTGTACTGACATCCAGTACCAGCGCCGTATCATGGCTGACCGTACCGAGATTACTCCACCCCACTCCGCTGTTGCTCGAGTATTGCCAGGTACCCTGTGATGTTGTTGCATCAGCTGCGATCGCAATGCCGACGAAACTACTGCCATCCGAAGAACTGAACTGACCGGCAAAGATATTGGTGATCGAATCACCGGGAATGGAAGATGAGTCTTCATTTACACTGGTAAGCGATCCGTCACCAAGCGCCGGCGCTGCCAGTTCACCCTGCCAGTTTGCCTTGGCAACTTCAGTCAACAACGAGTCATAAAACTCGTGACTCGCGTGTCCCGTCTGAAATTCCAGATCCCAATCAGCCTGCAATGACGCATGTCCGGTTTTATCATCACTTGCCAGAACTTCAGTACCGGTATAACCCGCCAGGTTGTTGAGTAGCGCTACACCATTATCAGTCGCAGCAAGATCACACCCGTAAATATGCAATGAGGCCTGTGGCAACAACGACGGCTGCCAGTCCGCTAAAGCGTTCTGATGCTGATGAACATTTTCATCACTTAGCCACTCCCCGCCAACCTGCACCCCTTCTGTGTTGCCGTGAGAGATGACATGTACTGCGGCGATGGATTCCGCACTGCTGATAATCTGACCAATCTGGTCTAAGCCGGGTTTTGTACTGTCCAGCAGATGGACCTCAAGCCTTCGTCCATTCTCAATCTGTTTGTGCAGGTCGAGCATAAGCGTGGAAAGATCGCTCACATCATCATTGATGAACACAATCTCCAGTGGCGTGTCAGGCAGGCGGTACGGTAACAACTCTCCGGTAAAATCGTTACTGTCGATATCAGCAGGATCTGCCAATACCACCAGCGGGTCGGCAGAGTACAGCACGCGCGCCTCCAGCAGCTCAACATACGGGCGAGCAGCAGACGTGACATCTGGTCGATCACCATGTCGAAGTCCGGCACGGGTTAGCCGTTGTTGCAGACTTCCCCGTTTGCCCGGTTTCTTATCAGTCATGAAAGATCAGGCGGTCAGCGATTTGTAACGGATTTACAAATGTTGATAAGGGGTTGCAAAGTCCACTTCCAATTGTTGGCACATACTTTAGGAAGCGGCCGGAAGCGATTGAAACTGAACGGCAATCACAGCTAATTTCGCGCGCCCGTTACATCAGCGCTGCATCAATTCAAAAGGGCCCGGATATACTAAAGAACCCGGTTCTCGGGATATAGCCGGTAATCGAATTTGGAAAGTGGAACTAATACTACTGCCAGACGGAGTTTTGCCGACACTACAATGGCGGAGAGTGAGGGATTCGAACCCCCGGACGGTTTAACCCGTCAACGGTTTTCAAGACCGCCGCATTCGACCACTCTGCCAACTCTCCGGTATTCTGTGATCTTGCTCGAACAGAAGCCCGCAATGATACTTAAGTGGTGCGGTAAATGCCATGTTTTCATTCGAAAATGCATTGAAATTTCGTCACACAGACCCTATTGTAACGAGAACGGCGCGTCTATACAGTTGATGTGTCTACAAATTTTTTCAAACTGAAGAACTGGAGTTTTACTTTGGCTATCCAAACCGTTGATCGCGCTAGCGAGTTAACCACCAATAAGGTACTTCGAGACACCTATCGTCTCTTGTCAATGACCCTGCTCTTTAGCGCATTCACTGCAGGTATTGGCTACTTTCTCAACCTACCTCACGGCGTCTCCCTGGTCTGCTCTTTAGCGGCTATGGGCTTGCTTTGGTTTGTACTTCCAAAAATGGCTAACGATTCCAGAGGGATCATGGTCGTATTCGCTGTTACCGGGCTGCTCGGCCTCGGTCTCGGTCCGATCCTCAACCACTACCTGGCGACCTCAAACGGCACCACCATGGTAGCTACTGCTCTGGGTGGGACGGGTATTATATTCATGGGATTATCAGCTTATGCGCTGATCACCAAGAAAGACTTCTCTTTCATGGGTGGCTTCCTGATGGCTGGCTTCATTGTTGTCATCCTTGCAATGGTTGCCAATATTTTCATGAATATGCCGGCACTGAGCATCGTACTTTCAGCAGCTATCATTTTGCTGATGAGTGGTTTTATCCTGTTTGACACAAGTCGCATCGTCAACGGTGGTGAAACCAATTACATCATGGCGACTGTCGGACTGTATCTGTCAATTTACAACATCTTTCAGAGCCTGTTGCTCCTGCTGGGTATGGGCGGAGACGACTGATACGCTTACGGCATTCCGAAAAGCTTAGAAAAGCCCCGGTCTCCGGGGCTTTTTTTTACCTGGAAAAACTGGTGGTTAAGAATTACCAAGCGTCGCCAGATTAAAATAATTCGATATATTGTATTTAGAGCGCGACGGTTTGACAATTTGTCACGAGGTCATACCGTCATTCGAAATCATTGTTCAGAACACTGACCGTGCTTTAGAAGGCAGAGTTTTCTGAACCACTCCCGGGAGAAACCAATGGGAACTATTGGACAGATAGCCATAGCAGTCATGATGCTATTCTTTGTCTGGAAGCTTTGGCCGGTGGCCAAGGATCAGATTGAAAACGGCCCGAAAGGCAGTAGCAATGACTGGCTGACTGCCGCCCTGCTGTTAGGTGGTGTGATGGGGTTTGTTTGGCTGTTGATCAAAATCGTGTAACGATCGCCGCACCTTACTCAGTCAATTTACTGACAAGCCCAGTCAATAAATCGACACTCACGTCTGAATACTGTCACTGCTAACTGCAACATCGATAGCCCGGGTGGCAAACATTGCATTTGCCCACCCGGCTTACCGAATTTTTGGATTGCTAGTAATCGCTACTGGCCTTCCAGCAGTGATTCCCACGTGTAGCCTGAACCTTCCAGAATTCGACGTAACTTTTTCAATGCTTCCATCTGGATCTGTCTAACACGCTCTCTGGTGACGCCCAGTTCTTTGCCTACATCTTCCAGCGTTGTACGCTCATATCCGTGCAGCCCAAAGCGTCGTACCACAACTTCACGGTGCTTGCTTTCAAGCTTCATCAGCCAGTTGTTAATCTGACGATGAATGTTGTCATCCTGTAGCTTATGCGCGGGATCCGGGTTGTTTTCGTCAGGAATAATGTCGAGTAGCGGGCGATCACCGTCCGGCCCCATCGCAACATCAACTGAACTCACACGGTCCCGCAAACCCAGCAGACGCTTAACATCCGCAACCGGTTTTTCGCACTCGGCGGCAATATCTTCAGCGGTAGGCTCATGATCCATCTTCTGCTGCAGGCGTCGCTCCGCCTTGAGATAGACGTTCATCTCTTTCACTACATGTATCGGCAACCGGATAGTACGAGTCTGATTCATCAGCGCCCGCTCTATTGTCTGGCGAATCCACCAGGTGGCATAAGTAGAGAACCGGAATCCGCGCTCAGGATCGAACTTTTCGACTGAGTGGATCAGCCCCAGATTGCCTTCCTCAATCAGATCAAGCAGCGTTAACCCGCGGTTGAGATAACGCCGGGCGATCTTGACGACCAATCGAAGATTGCACTCGATCATCTTGGCGCGCGCTTTCTCGTCGCCCTTCTGCGCCAGTCTGGTGTAGTGCTTTTCTTCGTCTGCCGTCAGCAGTGGAGAATGTTCTATCTCCTTTAAATACAGACGTGTAGCGTCCATATCCCGCGAACGGGCTTTGTTGCTGGGCGACTTGGTTCTGGTTCTGCTCAGCTGTTCTGCGAAGCTTTCTTCGTCAGCTTCTTCCTGCTCTACTTCTTCGTCGGCGTTGTCACCGACATCTTCCAGGCGCGCATCAGGCGATACGCGTTCTTCAGTGTCTTCTGCCCATTCTGCTAGTTGGCTCTGGCCCATTTTCATTCTCCGCAAATTTTGTTTTTATTTTTGTTTTGCGAAGCTGATTCTTAACCGTCACACCCTCGTACCGGTTGCGCCAGCTAGCTGACGCACGAAACAACTTCGGTACAAAGGTATATGCAAAATACGTGCCAACAGGCTAAAAAGTGCTGGTTTTACAGCGCTGGCAAATAATCGACCGGGTTCACAGGCTCACCGTTTCGGCGGATTTCGAAGTGTAGCTCGGTACCCTCAGTGGCCTCGCTGCCTACCACCGCAATCAGGTCACCCGCCTTAACTTTCTGATTTTCCTTAACAAAGATATCACTGACCTTTGAATAAGCGCTGAGAAAGTTTCCTTCGTGACGCAAGATTACCAAATTGCCATAGCTCGCGAGATCCCTGCCACTGTAGACAACCTCACCATCAGCAGCCGCCTGAACTCCAGCACCAGGACCGGCATCAATGTCGAGACCTTGTCGGTTTATTTCCCGCAGATCAAATTCCCGGGTGATTTGACCCAGCGCCGGCCAGTTCCAGCCATCGGCACGAGTGTTCACTGTCACTGTTCTGACGGCCGGAGCCGCATCGGCAACCTGCACAACGTCTGCTGCCGGTATTTCAACAACCGATGTATCCGAAGCAGTCGCACTCACATTTTGAATCACGGTCTCAGTGCCGCCGGGTCTGACTTCATCACCAGTCGCAACTACCACATCATTAATTACTGCCGTGTCGTTGAGCGGCTGCACCACACCTGGCGCTGTTGGCAATTCAGCTACTTCAACCGGTGTCAGGTCGTTAAGCAGTGCATCTGACGATGCCGGCTCACGCACCGCAATAATCTGCTCTCTTGGCGGTACCACAACAACCGGTCCGACAGCAACGGCTTGATCATTCACTTCAGTAAACTGAGGATCCTGACCTGCAGAAGGAATCATTGCGACTGGCTGATCATCGACACGACGCGACTGAGGAACCAAAGCCTGATTGCTTCGCACAGCGGCACCGTCCTGCCTGACCAGCAGCAATCGCTGCCCGGGTACCAGCTGCGACGCATCCAGTGCATTAGCCGAACCCAGTACCTGCGGGTCCAGACTGTATCGATCTGCGACTGATTGAAGTGTATCTCCCGGCTGAACTACGTAACTATTAGAGTCGAACCGAATTTCCGGCAATTCTACGGTTTCAAGGATGCCGCAGCCTCCGGCCAGTAACAGAGAGCTTGCGCAAACAGCAGATCCTAACGTTTTAAAAATCATATTCAGCCTTTCAGATGCAGTGTGGTAGCGGCTCACCACCGGGATAACAAATCGAATCTCGCGACCTCTATAGAAGAGGCTGGCTGACTTCTCGAGTTTGCGGAACCCGTGATAAGACCAGATTAGGGCAAAAGGTGCGTAAGCTTTGCCTCAGTCGGCATTTATACGGCAGCACAAAAAAAACTGCAATGAAAACAGTGACCAACAGGCCATACTTAATGCACTTACTACCTTTTTGTAACCAAACTGCTGCAAATCAGCCGAATCATTACCGTACGTAATAAAATTCGGCAGATTTGGCTGCTTCAGCAGGTGCAAAGGCTACCCGGACTTCAATGGCTAAGCTCTCAACCACAACCTCGTAGAAAAGGCACAAACTTCACATCCGCCACACGCCTGATCTGCGGGGGCTTTTCGTCAAAACAACGGACTACAGATAACGTTTGCCCGATATTCTGAGCACCAACAGGTCCGATTAAAACTCCCCCATCACGCACTTGCGACAACAGCGTATCCGGAATCTCTTCCATCGCCGCGGTAACAATAATCGCATCAAAAGGCCCCTGATCCGACCAGCCATCAAATCCATCTGCATACCTGGATTTAATGTTACGAATTCTCAAATCACCGAACGCTCTGATCGCTTTGCGCGAAAGGCTGCGAATACGTTCCAGCGTGTACACTTCTGGAACAAGTTCAGCGAGCACAGCTGCCTGGTAACCAGACCCGGTACCAATCTCAAGCACCTTGTTAACAGGCGCCCCCAGAAAACCGCTGTTAACAACCAACTCTGACATCAGCGCGACAACGTAGGGTTGGGAGATGGTCTGGCCCTCCCCGATAGGCAGCGCACAATCCTCATAAGATCGCGATGCCAGTGCTTCATCTACAAAACAATGCCGGGGTACATCCAGCATTGCCTGCAATACGTTCTCATCTCTGATGCCGCTGCTGCGCAGGCGGTCTATGAGCCGCAGTCGGGTGCGATGCGAAGTCATGCCTATACCGCGTATTCTTGCTTCCATATTCATGACGCTTCCCCACCCAGCCATTGATACACTTCGCTAACACGCTCACGATCAGTCATATCAACTTCTATAGGCGTTATGGATACCTTGTTATTCACGATGGCATGAAAGTCTGTGCCATCTTCATCATCGGCTGACTCACCTACCGGACCTATCCAGAATATCCGTTCACCACGAGGATCGTCCTGCACAATCAGGTTTTGCCCCCGGTGCCTGTGACCCAGACGCGTAGCCGCCAGACCATCAGTAGTGCCACCTTGGGTATCCGGGATATTCACATTCAACAACCAGTTCCCCGGCAGTGGATCTGCAAGATAACGCTTAACCACCTGTGTTGCGATTTCTGCGGCATGATCAAACTGATCGGAATGTCCCGCCAGCGAAAACGCGATGGCCGGCAGCCCGTGAAAGCGTCCTTCCATGGCCGCAGCAACGGTACCGGAATAGACGACATCGTCACCCAGATTAGGACCTGAGTTAATACCACTCACAACGATATCCGGCTGCCATTCAAGTAAGCCATTCAAAGCGATATTCACGCAGTCAACCGGTGTGCCCTGCACAGAATAAACGCCGGACTGGTGTTGTTTGGCTCTTATAGGATGAGTAAGCGTGAGTGAGTTACTGGCGGCACTACAGTTGCGATCAGGGGCAACGACTTTCACATCACCAATACGACGCATTGCTTCGGCAAGCGCTAGAATGCCAGGCGCCTGCCAGCCGTCGTCATTTGAAACCAGTATTTTCATTATTGTTTTTATTGTTAGAATCAGATTTCTGCCGCACGAGTCTATCAAACGCGGCACAACACAGTCTTTCCTACATGCTTACCAAGAGTAAATTTCAGCCCGCATGGTGGCTTCGTAATCCCCACCTGCAAACACTGTGGGCTGCGAAAGTGCACCCGGCTCCATGGCCTGCTGTCACCAGAGAAAGACTCACCACACCCGATGGCGACTTTGTCGATCTGGACTGGTCCGCTAGAAGTGATGGACCAGTAGTCGCGATTTTTCACGGGCTCACCGGTTCTTATAAATCCAGGTATGTACGCTCAATAATGAGCGTGTTGCAATCACGCGGTTATCAAACAGTACTCATGCACTTTAGAGGGTGCAGCGGAGAACCGAACCTCACTCGCGGCTCATACCATTCAGGGCATACGGTGGATATAGAGCTTGTTATCAACACACTGGCGCAACGTTATAGCGATCGCAGAATTATCGCTATTGGCTATTCACTCGGAGGTAATGCGCTACTTAAATATCTTGCCACCAGCCAAAGCTGCCCGCTTCACTACGCTGTTTCGGTGTGCCCGCCATTGCAACTGGAAGAAGGGGCAAAACGCATTAATACCGGGTTTTCAAAGGTGTACCAACAGACGCTGATTAAACAGATGAGGGCGGCGGTCGATGCCAAGCGACTACGCTATCCACAACTGGGGCTGGAACAATATGACTATCAGTCCGCGAACAACTTTGTTACCTGGGATGATCAGATAACCGCACCACTACACGGCTATGCATCGGGGAAGAGTTACTATCAACAAGCCAGCACGTTAGGTGATCTTAAATCTATTGATACTGAAACACATATAGTGTTTTCAACAGACGATCCATTTTTTACTGAACGCTGCATACCTGAAAACAACAGCCAGCTATCCAGCAGCGTGACCTTTGAACTGGTCGAAGGTGCCGGCCACGTTGGCTTTATCAGCGGAGTTGTTCCAGGCTACGGCCACGACTGGCTGCGCTATCGCGTGGCCGATCTGGTGCAGAGCTGCATAGCGCGCTCTGCCACCAAAGTCAGAAGCTGATTTAGTTAACCAGCTTAATAGAGCCGCCGAAAGACTGCCGCGCAACCAGATCGATATGCTCCAGTAAAATTTCCCGCACCTCTTCGTTCAGATTTTTGAAGGCCATGCCGGCAAAGAAGCGGTCATTTTTGCTGCGGGTTCGATCCTCACCGGCATTGGCGACTTCCGCTTCTACTTCAAAGCAAATCTGCTCGGGAAACAATCGGATAGACAATCGCACACGTTCACCATCGTTAAACGGGTCTGTGTGATAGCACTTAAGACCGTTAGGACTCAGACTCACCACATGTGTCGGATAGTCTGGCAGATCCGCAGGCTCCATCTCAGGCTGGTTTGCAGCACCATCAACAACATCAATTCTCAGAGCGATTGCATCGGACACTCGACGATAGCTGCGACGTTCTTC
>CALLLY010000064.1 GCA_938008205.1 uncultured Granulosicoccaceae bacterium | reverse complement strand
CCCGGATTCGGTCATTGGTAACACAAAGGAACGATCCACCTTTAATACGTCAAACGGCAAGTCAACCAGAGTTTGCAGTGATGCATAGCCGGTACCGAAATCATCAATAGCGACATGAGCACCCAAATTGCGAATTTGCTGCAATAAGAAATCTGTGTTTTCTTTATCGTCAGCAAGTGCGATGTTTTCGGTAATCTCAATTTCAAGCCCTTCGCACAACTCCGGCAGATTGTTTATCACGTGTGTCAACCGCGGAATCAGTTGCTCATCGTGAAGCACGTCACCAGCAACATTGAGCGCCACCCGCCCTACCGGATAACCCAGGCCGCACCAGTGCTGAATGTCTGCCAGCACCTGATCAAAAATAGAATAGGTCAGCTCTATAATTTGCCCTGATGATTCTGCTGCAGGAATAAACACTCCGGGAGACACCACCGTATTGTCCTGCAATAGCCATCTTGCCAACACTTCAATTGACGACGGTGCACCGGAGTCCGCACTGACTTTTATTTGATAATACGGAGTAAATTCTGCCTGCCTCAGCCCTACGCTGATTTGATTGATTAAATCATTGCGTACCTTAAGTGAGTTTTTCAGATCTGGCTCGTAGTGCGGCAACCAACACGCCGGAGGTGCGAAGTGTTGCAATGCAAGCCTTGCATTGGATTGATGCTCCCACAGTGAACCATGTTTGGATTGTTGGCCGATAACAGCCACCGCCATACTGACTTCCGGCCTCACAACAATACCGTCAACCGCCAGTGTTTCGACCAGCCCGGCATGCAGGGTTTCCGCCCACTGCGATGCATCACTAACAATTTCCTGCGCCAACAGGCAGCAGAACTCTGCTTCTCCGCTACGGGCCCATTGTTGACTGGTGGTTTCCATCTGTTGCAGCCGGGCACTCATTAACACCAGTAACGCGCTTACGCGATGGCTACTGATGAGGTTGGAAATTTCATCGAGATTGGTAATTCGAATCACAAACAGATGCAAATGACTATGATCGGTGATTAATGCGGCCTGGCTGCGTTCAAGTCCGGCAAGATTGGGTAGCCCGGTTTCCCTGTCGGTATAGGCAATTTTGAATAGCTTTGAGTGCGCCAGCTTAAGACGTTTGTGTTCAGCCAGCAATTTAAACCACAGCGGTGCCACCACCACTGTACTAACCAGTACCATGACAATAATGACCAGAGCAGTCAGCCCCCGGTGGACAAGTTCCACACGAGAGGAACTCTTCTCCACCAGGTCTCCCACGATTCTGGCGCCATCCTCAAGACCTTGAAACAAAGATCCGTAACGAGCACCGGCTGCTTCAACCGGAATGTTTGGCGTATTGGAATTATCCGCACTGGTCGAGCCGATAAGAATACTCATTTGCCGAAGGTAGCTATTGAGCTGATCGTTTAACGCGCTGTTCTCTTCATCGACAATGGCACTCACTTCAGGCCACACAGCCGTACCTTGCAGAATATCCTGCGTACTGAACAATGCCGTCTGTTTACTGGAAATCTCCTCTTTTGAAGCAATAGCTCTTTTAGTGATGAGATCTGCCAGTCTGGTATTTACTCGAGTTTTCTTTTTCTCAACTTTTAAATCACTTAACACACCCACCGAATCCGTTACGGCCAGTTTAATATCGTTGATGTGCGAACGCGTCTGCGTAAGGGCACGCTGGGTGGACATTAACTCACCGAGAATGACATAGCTCACCGTAATCGCCAGTGCCAGAACCACTAATGAGAGTCCATAGGCAATCATCAGCCGGTTTGCACCGGGCACCGGCAAATCGTCATGGGACTCGCTAACCGGTGTGAACTGAGGTTGGCTCTGATCGCTCACGGAAATTGGATCTATTGCATACGGTAATAGACCCCCATCACAGTTTTTATGCCAACATGAATATGCGATGAACGCATCCAGTCAGGCGTTGCGACCCAACGACCATTGCAGGCGTTGGTTTTATGTTTGATCGTCCGACTGGCGTGGCCCGCCACACACTGAGTGGGATCGGGCAAGGTGTGACTCGATCTTGCCTTTGGTGTCGAATAGACACAGTGGCATGACAGAGAAAGATGGCCAATCAACATCACACGCTATAAAAACACCTGGAAACTAAAGCTTGGCCGGTCACGTCGAGAATAATGCCGGTTAGCCAGGTGAATACTCACGTGTTGCTTCGGGATCAGCAGAGCTTCTTTGCAGCGACTGCAGTGCCGTCCAGGCGGTTTCCGGGATGTCAAAGTCTGCCCAGGCTAGCGTTTGCTCAATTCGTTCTGGCTTGCTGATACCACAAATTGTCGACGTTATGCGGTTGTCACGCATTGAAAACTGCAGCGCTGCTGCTCCCGGCGGTACCTGATACTGCTGGCAGATTTGCTCCACCTGCTTCAAGGGTGCAAGGGTCTCAGCATTCGCCGGCTGGTACACATAGCGCTTGAACGATTCAGTGCCCTTTGCCAGGGCCCCGCCACAGTAAGGAGCCGCATTCATTACAGCCATATTCTTTGCCGCAGCCAGGGCAATCATTTCCTCCGCATTGGTATTCACTAGCGTAAATCGATTATGAGTAATAAGGATATCAAAGTCATAACTTTTAAGAATAGGAACCATTACCTCGACATTACCGGCCGCAAGGCCGACAACCTTGCAAATGCCCTCTTCACGCATTTTGAACAACTCATCAATTGCCCCACCAGAACAGGTAACAGGCGCTAACGATTCGGCATGCTCCGGATCGTGCAAGTGCAGAATATCAACACTGTCTACACCCAATGCCGTCAGACTTTCTTCGATAGAACGCCGCGCCTGAGCGGCATTAAAAACCCCGGTATTCATATCACGATCAAGTTTGGTCGAAATCACCGCACCCTGCGGCAATCCACCTAACTCCCGAATTGCCAGACCAATGCGTTGTTCACTGCGGCCCATGCCATAATTTCTGCTGCAATCAATGAATGCACAGTCTGATGTCAGTATCGATTTAACGGTTTCTACTGCGCGTGTTTCACTCACTTCATAAGTATACGTATCAGGCATATCACCCAGCGCGGACGTGCCGAAACAAATTGCCGGAATGGTAACGCCGGTGTTTCGTATTTCAGTTCGTGATGTGGTTGCCATAGATAGAGATCGATTTATAAAGTTATCGACAGTTTAACAGCTTCCCGATCTTGATGTGATCCGAACCAAAGATGTATACAGGCAGATCAGAATCGTATTTTGGTTCCGTTGTAGTGCATTCTATAAAACACTGTTCAGGTGATGCTTCACCCTACGCTGTGACAACCGGAAAACAAAAATTAACTCCCGGTAAATCTATCCGAAACGTTTTAACAACTCACGATAGCCGACCAACTCACCATGAGTATCGTTATTAAAGTCACGCATATCTGCAAACGTTAATACCTGCTGTTGAATCGCAGGCCAACGCGGTGGCAATGCAAGCCACTGGTTATCCGGGTTGCGCATATGGGTTCGATCTGAAGAAAAATATTGGCGGTAGTAATCACTATCCATAATTCGAAACAATGGCGCGGCCGATTCAGTATCGCGAAACGTTTGCGGCAGGTACTGACTGACATCGACCGGCAAGGGTAATGTGGTATCCAGATCCCACACCCGCCAGCGGTCGGTCAGCGCCAGCAAAATCACATGGTAATCCCACCAAACCGGTTGCTCGGGATTACCCGACGCCTGCTGACACCATAACGGACAATACGATTGCAGACTGCCAATCCAGACCACCTGTTTCTTGTGGCCGGGTACCGCAGGATCGGCGCATAAGTGCCAGACATTCTCTTCGCAATAACAAGCTGCATATTGGTGGTCGGTCATCGATTCAGGTCATTGGCTGTAATTCGCCACTGCGGTAAAATTTACGGAAGCTTCCGGTACACGATAAATATCAGGTGGAAGCTGCGGCCAGCAACCGTATAATAGCTGGCACTAACTTACAAAGCACAATAATGACGAACTCTAACCCTGCAAGCTCCCCTGTAAGACCCAGAGTTGTCACCGCCACTGAGAACCGCTTTTTCTATGGCTGGGTAATTGTAGTGATCTCTGCCGTTACCATGTTTGCAAGCGGCCCCGGGCAGTCGTTCACCTTTTCTGTGTTTGTCGATCCAATCAGCACAGACCTGGGCATATCGCACACTAATATCGCTGCCGCTTACGCTCTGGCCACTCTTGCCGCAGCATTTCTGTTACCCAAAATGGGTAAGCTGCTTGATCGCCACGGACCGAGAAAAACCTTAATCGTCGTCGGTGGATTGCTTGGGATTGCGTGCATGTTTTTCGGTGCTGCCGCAAATTTCTTATGGCTGGCGGTAGGCTTTGCGGCGCTGCGATTTATGGGCCAGGGGGCTACCATGATGTGTAGTGCCAATCTGGTATCGCAGTGGTTTTCGCGTCGCCGTGGCTTTGCAATGAGCCTGATGGGGCTGGGCTTTGCAGCATCAATGGCTATCCACCCGCCACTCGGTAGTTATCTGATAGAACAATGGGGCTGGCGTACAGCGTGGGTTGTTCTCGGCATACTCACCTGGCTGGTCATGCTGCCACCGCTGGTGTTACTGACATTCGACAAACCCGAAACCGTCGGCCTTACACTGGATGGTGAAGATACTCCCGAATCGCGCAGTGCAGCAAAAGAAGAAACCAATGGCCTCACCCTGCCGCAGGCAAAACAAACACAGGCCTTCTATCTGCTATGCACCGTGTGGTTTATCGTAGGTGGATTAGTCACAGTGCTACATTTTTTCCAGGTATCAATCCTCACAGACCGCGGCCTTGGCAGCCAGCAAGCGGCACAGCTATTCAGTATCTCTGCTGTCACTATGATCGTTGCCATGCCTGTTGCCGGACGATTGTTCGATACCATTCGCACCAGGTACGTCATTGCCCTGGCACTGGTAATAAACGCCCTCGCCCTCACCGGCATCACTTTGGTCACAAGCTTCCCCGGAGCTGTTGCGTATGCGATTACTTTTGGCGTCACAAACGCATTTATGATGACAATGTTCGGCTACCTGTGGCCGCGTTACTTCGGGCGCGCTCATCTGGGTTCGATTCAAGGCGTAGGACAAATGTTCGGCGTGGTTGGTGCGTCACTGGCACCGTTGCCGGTGGGCTACGCAATAGACAAACTGAATACCACCTCCGGTGTTCTCAGAACGCTGTCAGCAATTGAAATTGCAATCGCGGTGGTTGTCGTTTTGTTGTTAGTGACGCCTGAAGGTGTCGATGTACCGGAAGGGCTTGAATAAAAAGCGCCGTGACTCTGTAGCGCAACCAAATATTTTTAGCCGTTAAACAAGTGGTATTTTTTTTCCAGCAGGTCCGCAAGGTCTGGCATACCTTTAATTTTCAACAACTCAACAATACACTCTACCGTACATAAGCCTCCCTGCACTTGATTACGTCGTAATTTGAAACTGGACTCACTGGCATTGTGCAGTGTAATTCGCGGTACCTGATGTAACCAGGGGCTTTTGTTTACTATTTTTCTTGACTCCTGCCAGGTGCCATCAGGAATAATAAAGTTCTCAACATCGTCAATGCATGCGGACGGTGCATCCGTGCGTGTGTACACCAACGCGGCATTGTTACCACGGATGAGATTCACCAGGGTTGAATTCGGGCTTGTTCTCTCCCATACGATTCTTTTGACCAGCTCCGACGCATGAGTTAACGCAATAGAACCTGTATTGGTAGGCCTGTTAAGTTCACGTTCGTGAGTGAGTAAAAAGATGTTCATCGCATTGGTTAGTGTAAAACCCGCCACACCCCTGGTTATTCATACGCAACGAAAATGATCGATAAAAAGCCACCGTCAGGGCGCGTTCGCAATAGCATAGATTCTGCCGCGCAGATTCCTAGCCTGGATTATTCATGAGGATTCGCCAGTCAGGGGCAATAGTGCTAAACAGGTCGGAAAATCGGGCGAGAAACGTGGCCCGCCACGTGCCGAGCCCAATTTACCGAGATGTGACGCAATATTGTTCCTGATGGTGAATAGACACACTGTTAATTTCCAGTCATACCAAGTCTAAGTATTTAGTACTGTGTTTATAGCATTTTCTCCTATTCAGGCTGTCGCCTCATGAATTATCCAGGCTAGTGCAACACACTGCCACAACATTTTTTATATTTCTTGCCGCTGCCACAGGGGCACGGTTCGTTGCGACCGGTTTTATCCACATTGGTGCTTTGTTTCTGACTTGCTTTGCTTTCTGCCAATACCGTTTGAATTGTTTTGGCCAGGTGCGCGTACCCGGTTAACGCATCCGGAAAAATGCCGCGCATATCTTCCGCCATGCTTTCGATAGTCAGCCCTTCCTTAGTGCTTTTTTCGATAAATGCCAGGGCAATTTCACTACTTGCAAAAAATCGCAATACCATCATCTGAAAGCCCAGCTCTTCACTGAGTTCAGCGGGTGTGTACTGTGACATCAGATTTTTTTGCCAGTCATGCCCGATGGCAAATCCAACCGACCAATCATGGATGGGTGCGCCATCCTCAAAATTGGCCATCATGTCATCGTAAAATTCACAGCCAGCTGGTAGCGAGACGTCTGATTCCTGAACCTGTCTGTTGATCTCGTTGTACAGCCCCACCAACAACCCCATGGTTTTTTCAATTCTGGCAAGATCAGCCTCTTCGGAGTTTGCGTGGTCCATCACTACCGGAATCCATTGATTTGGATTCACCAGCTCAGGAGAGCAGGCAACAACAAACAAAAAGCCTGTCGTCTGATAGTAATTCATCGCATGTGAACCGCGATCGGGTGCATCCAGGATGGCTTTGAGCGCCAGACCATTCTCTACCGTAAACTGCGGGATTGTATTCATGCGAGAGTTGTATTTTTATGGAGTCAGTTGCACGCATAATAACAAGATCTCGCGTTGGCACCCCTCAATATATGCGATCACCGTCCTGATGTCATACCGCAGGTTCTCACTGTACCGTTTATGCGCAAGGTGATCGCTGAATATCCTGCCGCAGAAACAGGCTGACCTCCAACGCAGTGCTCACATTCGCGGTACACTGTTAACAGACGTTAAGCGGGGAAATATATGAAAATCGCGGTAATCGGAGCCGGCGGCGTTGGCGGATATTTTGGTGGACGGCTCGCCCAGCACGGTAGTGATGTTACTTTCATTGCGCGCGGACAACACCTGCAGAAGATACGCAGCGATGGACTCACACTTTTAAGCCCTCAGGGTGATGCCACTATTAAGAACATAGTCGCTACAGATCACCCGGGTGAGATCGGACCGGTAGATGTGTTGATTGTCGCGGTCAAAGGCTGGCAACTGCAGGAAGCTTTGGCACAAATCAAACCGTTAATGACCACGGGCACTATGGTGCTGCCGTTACTCAATGGTATTAACGCACCGGACTTTCTGGCAGATCAGCTGGGCACAAATCAGGTGCTGGGGGGACTCTGCGGAATCATTGCTCATATTGAGAAGCCGGGTGTTATCCGGCACGTGAGTATTGACCCTTTCATTGTACTTGGTGAACTCGACAATCAGCTCTCGGATCGCGCACAGCAGCTGGGTAACAAAATTGAAAGTGCGGGTATTAAAACAACCGTTTCTGAAAATATCATGCTGGATATATGGAAGAAGTTTCTGTTCATCGCACCTATCAGTGGCGTTACCTCATTGGCGCGAGCAAGCATTGATCGCGTTATGTCGACACCTCAAACCTGTGCGCTGCTGACGGCTGCCACCGCCGAAGTGGCTGCGCTAGGTAAAGCAGTCGGAATGTCGTTAACTGAAGAACACGTTAAAGGTGTTATAGCAACCCTGCGAAAAACACCTGCCGGGGGCACAACTTCCATGCAACGCGATATACAAGGCGGACGCCCGTCAGAGCTGGAAACACAAACCGGCGCTATCGTCAGTCTGGCGCGCTCGAGCAATGTCGACACACCGGTTAATGACTTCATCTATGCAGCACTGCTGCCGCAGGAGCAAGCGGCCAAAGTAAATAGCCCGAGAAAACAGCCAGAGTAAAGTCGCCCGAGTAAGCAGCCATTGTTGGAAAAACCTGGTCGCTCCGGCGGGAAATTCGAAACTCTTTGCGTTCCCCCTGTCACCACAGTCAGAGTGTCACTAGTGACAATCTGCCCTAGCGCTTAGGAAGAAGTCTGCGCACCTTGCAGCATTCCATGGCGTTTGTCTGGTTCTATCGATCTTCACAGATAAACCGGGCCGTTGCTTTTCTTGCTGTTCACCCCCCTGCTTGCAACGGTAATTGGTGTTGTTGCACGAGATGTGTAACCACAAGTGACAATACCTGACAGAAAATGTGATAAGGATCGCTTTCTCAATCATGGTTACAACGCACACTTGGTTTTCCAGACAGTCAACAGCAGGCCAGGTGCTCAGGCACTCTTAAATTTAGTATGAATATTTCGCCCAAAATTATTGCTTTAACCCTATCTGGCCTGACCTCCGCAACGCTCGCAGTAGCGCCGGTTATGGCTGCCGAAGTACCAGGCTCCGAAGGCGTGGTGGTCAATATTCCACAGATCGACAGCGGAGAATCTGTGTCTGTACCCGATACCGCTTCGCACCAATCCAGCGGTCCAACCGACAAACATGGCAACCTGCTGTTTCCTCCTGCACCGGTAAAATCCGAAATGGCAGAAGTGACTGCACCGGTAAAGGTCAAAGTGACCGCGCCAGCAGAAGCCGCAAAGGCCGTGATGGCCTCAGCAGCAGAAGCCGAGGTGACAGAAATGGCTGCCGCGGCAGAGAAGGCCAGGAAAGTTGAGATGGTCGATGAGCTCGAACAAGAAGTGAACGCCACTTTTCAAGCAGTCGCCAGAGCAATCAAACCAAAAAAGCCAGTACCGCCGCTGAAGAACAAGCAATTCAGTTTCTACATCAGCGAGAAGGTTGCATCCGCAAAGCTCGAACGCGACGCCGCGCGATTGAAAATAGATAACTCCAGGCTTCACCTGGCGGGGATCTACAGTGAAAAGCGCGACTCTGTTATCCACGGAGGGCTTGCTGTTGATTCTTCGCTGGTCAGTGCTATCCGGCTATCGTTTGGCACCAGAGCCTACCTCGCTCTTCTTAATGAAGAAAATTCCGACGTCTTTGCAACCGCACTGGGATTGGAAGCAGCCTACAACCTGCCGTTTGAGAAGCTGCCTCTGGAATTTTCCGCAAGCTTTTACTATGCCCCGGACATCCTCACATTCGGCTCTGCAGACCGCAGCATAGATGCTCAGGTCGATTTCGCATTTCCGCTGCGCGAAAACTCTTCAGTGTTTGCCGGTGCGCGTTTTCTACAAATGGACGTGACTCCGGAAGATCGTGAAATCGACAACCGGGTTCACATGGGGATACGCTGGAACTTTATGAAGTAGCCACACGGTTAAAAAGAACCCCCGCAATATTGGTACAACGCTTTTGGCAATAGTGGTACAACCTTAGGCCTAATCCAAACCGGGGCTTACCCGCTAACGATGCAACCCACCGAGCAACGCGCCGGTCACCGATTGCGCAAATTCCGTTTAACGATAAAAGCAGTGTTTTCACTGCTTTTTTTTATATTGATTTACCCTGCCTGTTCCAGCGCTGAGAATTCTGATAATCCCGACGCACTGATAGCCGCTAATCTCGGCAGATCCGAGCTTCAAATCAATAACTGCTCGCAGATGTACCAACTCAAAAGCCCGCGATACAAGTGCGGCTATTTGCATGCCCCTGAAAATTATTCACGAACAAACAGCAGGCTGATTAAAATTCCGTATCTGGTCATCAAACCGGATGGGGAGTCGTTCGACAAATCACTTGAACCATTACTTGTCACCGGTGGTGGTGGCCCCGGCAACGCAATGCTCGGAAGCCGTCAACACACAATTGCCGAGAACGAATTCTGGTCATATGAACAATTTTCGATAGCCGATGGCAGACCTCTGATTGTGCTTGAAAACCGCGGCGTGGGACTCTCGGAACCGGAACTCGATTGCCACTATTCAGCAGAGTTATTTACCGGACAGATCTGGCAGAAAATGCAGGCTATGAATAATGCGTGCGGTAAGTCTTATATTGAACGAGGCATCGACCTGTCTCAGTACAATGTAAAAACCGCAGCACTGGATATAGAGCTGTTCCGGCACCTGTATGGTCAACAGCAGAACAACAAACTACAACAAATCAATCTTTATGGAATATCTTATGGCACCCACATCGCCATGTACTATGACCAATTGTTCCCCTATGCCACACGGGCCATGGTGCTGGATTCGGTATCACTAACAGCTGCGGACTCGACCAGCGAACTACTGACATATGCCCAACGATCATTCGACCTGGTATTCAGTCAATGCCGTGCCAACGCACGCTGTAATCAACAATTCGGAGCAAACCTGGAAAAAGAATTTTATGATTACCTCAGCAGAGTTGCTAATCAAAGCATAACCATTGAAGTTGACTGGCCGGATAATCATCAGGCTGTTTCCGTGCCGCTGTCAGGCCCATTGATCATCAACGTATTACACGATGCGCTATATAGTCCCCTTTCCATTGCAGGTATTCCGTTAACCATCAACCATCTCATGAAGGCAGACTACCGTCGGTTAGCCGCCATGCTCACTAACCATGCCTATACATATTCAACACGCTACGGTTTTTCGGATACCGCTTTTTTAACTTACCTTTGTTTTGATCAAAACTACGCACCAGGTAACAACAGCAAACTGCAAAAACTAAAATTGTATCAGTACTGGGAGCACGATAAGGGAATGCGCTACATGCAGCGCATCTGTTCGGAATACGAAATTGCAGCCGATCCCACAGTACAAAACGATGCCACGTCCAGTAGCACCCCAACACTTTTTTTATCGGGCTCTCTCGATCCGGTCACTCCACCGTCAGGCGCACTTGAAGCTGCGAAGAATTTTCGATACCACTGGAATATTGTTCGAGACAATGTCTCGCATGATGTGATTTCCCACAGCAGTTGCGCACGCCTGCTTGCCTCATGGTTTGTTTATCACCCGCAAGAAGATCTGGCTTTAAAAGAATCAGAGCTCTGTGAGTCAACGCCGTACACCATAGACTTTGAACTCAGGTAGCCCAAAACTCATCAGGCAAATTGCGCGTCACATCGAGACACAAACGAATATTTCCAGCCAGATCGAAAATTGTGATGCGGGGATCCCGCATAACCAGACAAACCGAGCCATCAATTGCCGAAATCAGCCTCAGCCGGGCCTGCAATTCGCAACCGAAAATGCACTCAACACCCCCTTATATTTTGATTTTCTGCCACCAAGTGGTGACAGAACGCGGCCTTTTTATCCTCCAACACCCCGGATTTCACCAAATTAGCCAGTAAAAACACAGTATTTCCAATTATTTCGGGTTTTAAAGCTGGATATTTCCGCTACAGTCCCTATATCTACCCGGAGCAGTGGCTAAAGCTGCTCTGATAGATCGTTAATTGGCGAACCATTGGCTCGCACATAACGAAGCAAAACTCCTGGGTGATGGTGATAGCCAAGGTGGTTTTTAATATTCACCGAATACAGAGTAAAATATGAGTAAAGGTACAGTTAAGTGGTTCAGCGCTGAAAAAGGCTATGGATTCATTACCCCTGAAGACGGCGGCAAAGACTTGTTTGTCCATCATTCAGAAATTCAGGCAGGCGGTGGATTTGCTACTTTAGATGACGGACAAACCGTCGAATTCGAAATCGGTGAGGGGCAAAAAGGCCCTTGTGCAAATAAAGTACAACCAGTTTCGTAACTAACGCTAGTGCCCGTAAGGGCCAAATAAGTAGTTTTAAAGAGCCGCGTTCACGCGGCTCTTTTTTGTTTAGCAGACACAAATTACAAGCGTAACAGCCCGTCAATCGCGTAACGGTAACCTTCCAAACCAAAACCGGACACAACACCTTTGGTCACCCTGCCCACGTCGGATATTCGGCCCCGTACCGCAGGATTGGTCATGTGCAGCTCATACACCGGGAAACTCACCTGCTTTATAGCCGCACACAATGTCGGGTAGCCAGTCGTAAAGCCTGCCGGATTGATAATCCCACCGTGTACCCCGGCACTATGTGCGTCGTACAGTTTATTAACCAGCTCGCCTTCAATATTTGAATGAAAGATGTCCACATCTACGCCGGCGTCGGCGGCGAACTGGGTAATCGCAGCATCGTATTCGGGCATGGTTAACGGTCCGAATATCTCTACTTCTGCGATGCCGCGCATGTTCATACCGGCACCGTGCAAAACAAGAATGGATTTAGCCAAAGGTACAGACTCCTATTGATTCAGTGACTGAATCATTCCGCCTACCCGCCACGTTGTCAACAAAACGGTTAAATGGCTAGCCTGCATTATTCATGAGGCGACTGTTCAAATTAAGTGAAACTACTGTTTATACAGATCAAAGGGTGCGCTTATTGACTAGTTTGAATTTAGCAGCGTGTCTATTCACCATCAGACGCAAATATTGCTGCACATCTCGCTTGATCGAGCTGTTTTGCACTATTTCCGCTGAGTGGCGAATCCTCATGAATAATGCAGGCTAGATACCCGGTCAGTGACTAGTGATATCCAAATTGACAAACTCGGGCACAACCGGTCCTGGTGAGACAACAAATATCGCAGCCGTTCAACCACAAGACCCTCGGAGATCGAATACCTCTACTGAAACTGCCGTGCAACGATTAACACTATGATCAGAGCAACTGCGTAGACGATAATCCGACCCCGAACCCTGCCGAGGACAAATTGCTTTTTGCTTTCCTCTGTATCCATCGATTATTTGCCTTCTTCATTGACAGAGCTTCGGTTACCTCCGCTCAAACTTGCAGCAAGCAGCATCGATCAACCTCGTGAGTCTTATGATGGTTTGTTATCGCGCAATGACTGCGCCCACTGCGCAAGAAGACTCTGCATGTCATTAATCGTATCAGAGGCAATTTGAAGCATGTCGTCACTTGAGTCGGCAAATTTTCGGGCGAGCTCTTTGCCATCGCGCTCCCAGTAGTCCTCCGCTTCCATAGCACCCAGATGTGCTTGTAGTTGCGCTTCATCCATCACCTGGCGGCTGCGATCCTGCGCCTGTTCAATGAAATTTTCAATGACTGGCCGGCTGGTCTCCATTTTGTCTTTTGCTTCCATGAGCCCCAGATGCGCTTGCAGCTGTGCTTCGTCGGCAAGTGCATCTGCGTCTTTCAGGGATTCGTCCAGCCTGTGTTTTACCTTGCGCAATACCTGCCGGCTGCGTTTTTGCGTGTCTTTTGCAAGATCTGGCAGGTCTTCAAAAAAATCTTCAAAGATGTCGTCAATGTCGTCCAGTGACTCAATTGAGCGCTTAATGGCTTTTTTGATTTTGTCTTCCACTGAATGTTCCTGCTGTTAAAATTAGATCGTTATAAGTCTAATCGTTGTTTAAACCAGAGTCTTGATTTCAGTCAATCTATTTTCGTTTTCTTTTGAGTTTTTTCTCAATCTGGGCCGCCGACAACGCGAATACCTTTTCAAGGGATTTCTGACTTGCAGATTGCAACTTAAGTACCCCCGCTTTGTTTTCCCAACTACTCACCGTAGTCACTGACTTACCGGCTAGAAAAGCGAGCTCTGAGGTACTGATTTTGTGCAGCTTTTTTAGCTTTTCAATATGTGAAGCACGGATACCCCGACTGATATTGATACTGCTTTCCTGTAAAGAAACCTTTTTCATAGACGCAGACTGAGTTCGGCGACGTTTGGATTTTTCTTTCGACTTACCGTCAGCGCCAGGTTCTGTCATCGCTGCTTTGCTTGTCTTTACCTTTGTTTTTTTGACAGGAGAAACCACAGAGTCAAGATCGATGGAGTCGTCTATTTCTATGCCGAAAATCTCACTGAGATCCTGCGTGATTTCATCACCGGTAGTCTGAGTATCAATGTTTAGTTCAGCACCAATCAAGTCTTCGTAGTTCACGCCGCGCAACACAAACAAAAGCTCAGGAGCTTCATCAAGCCGCGCACCTACACCGTACAATACAGCCGCCAGATGTTTACAAAGTGTCGCCCAGTCGGGGCAGTCACACGACAGTTGAATTTCGTCGGGCAGCGGAAACAAACCGCTGTCACGATCACACACCGCCTGCATGGTACGAGTTGAAAGTTTGCCTTGTAACAACTCCAGTGCCGAACTGATGCTGCCGGCACATTGTGCTTTCAATGCCGCCCAAACATCTGCCGACAACGGTTCGATGTTAATACTGATCTGGTAAACCGAACTACCACCAACCAGTGCGATGATTTCACCGGTTTTAATCTCCAAATGAATCACCGACCCGTTGCGTACGTAACTGCGTCCTCGCGGTAAACGATTGGCATAGTCACTGAACTTTTCCAGATGCCGACACCAGGCCTGCCCCCAGAACGTGGTGGCAATGCGATTGGAAGTCACCAGCGCAGGCTGCAACACATTACCCTGTTTGGCCAGTTCTTTAGAGGTTTTTGCCGCGTTTGCCTTACGCTCTGCCACGCTCACATAGCGTGGCCAATCGTTATATGTATCCCGGGGCATGTCAGGCCTTAAGCTCTGTTTGCGCTTTTTCAATATCAAGGCTGACCATTTCTATCAGTTCCTGATCACTCATTTCAGTCAGGGTGGTTTCCTGACTGCCCTCTAACAGTTCAGAGGCAAGTTCAGTCTTTTCCTCAAGCATGGTATTCACTTTTTCTTCAATGGTGCCGCGACAAACAAACTTGTGCACCATGACATTACGCTTCTGGCCAATTCTAAAAGCCCGGTCGGTTGCCTGGTTTTCAACCGCCGGGTTCCACCATCGATCAAAATGAATCACATGAGACGCAGCCGTCAGATTCAGGCCGGTGCCTCCGGCCTTGAGAGACAATACAAAAAACGGTGGTCCGTTCTCCTGTTGAAATTTCTCTACCAGAGACTGTCTTTTTTTGACACCGGTACCGCCGTGTAAGACCAGACCATCTCGATTAAACCGTTGCGATAAAAACTCACGTAATGGTTCACACAGTTCGCGAAACTGGGTAAAGACCAATACCTTTTGCTGACGATCATTGATTTCTTCACACAACTCAGCCAGACGTTGTAACTTGCCGCTGTGTGCCAGCGCATACTCACCATCGCCGGTAAGATGCGACGGGTGATTGCAGATCTGTTTGAATTTGATCATAGCGGCAAGTACAGCACCCCGGCGTTCTATGCCATGTGCTGTCTCGAGGAGTTGCTTTAGATTGTCTACCGCCTGTTGATAGTGAGCAGCCTGTTTTTTACTTAACCCGCACCACGCGATGACTTCACACTTATCCGGCAAATCACTGATCACGCTTTTGTCGGTTTTAAGACGCCGCAACACATAGGGCTGAATCAACTGACGCAACGGTGCATATTTTTTGGTTTCACGCTGATCAAGCGCCTTGGCAAACCGGCTGAATTGTCCAAAGCTGCCCAACAGCCCCGGATTAATAAAATCGAATAGCGACCATAAGTCGGAGAGGCGATTCTCCACTGGCGTACCAGTTAGCGCGATCCTTACCTGTGCGTTTAACTGCTTAACACCTTTCGACTGACGGGTATTGGCATTTTTAATGGCCTGCGCCTCGTCGAGTATAGCGGTATGCCACTGCTGCTCCTGTAACCATTGTTGCCGTGGCAGAGTGCCGTATGTGGTCACCACCAGATCTGTCTTATCCGGCAGACCATCTTTTTTCCAGGCACTTAGTGTTTTACCCGTGGTGATCGCCTTATGCACAAAACAACACTGCAAAGACGGTGCGAATTTTTCAAGCTCGGACTTCCAGTTGCCCAGCAATGACGTAGGCAACACCAGCAAACAGGGTAATGAGCCGCGCTTGCGCTTGATTATTAAAAGCAACGCAATCACCTGAATGGTTTTACCCAACCCCATATCATCTGCAAGGCACGCTCCAAGCCCAAGCTGGTTTAAATGCCACAGCCATTGCACACCGGTTTGCTGGTAGGGTCGCAACTGCGCTTTAAGTGTTTTGATCGACAACGCCGCGTTCAATTGTTCGGGCTCACGCATTCCCCGTAGTGCACTGGCTAAAGCAGGTGCGGCAGAAACATAGCGCCAAGGTTCGCTTTCACCAAACGTACTATCAGCAGAGAGATCATGTTGAGCGCCAGCCAGCAAGCGCATGCCTTGTGCAAATGTCAGCCCTTGTGTTTGTGCCAGCGTTTCCAGCGATTGCATTTGCTGCATCGCTTCATCAAGTTTCTCGCGATCAACCTCTACCCACTTACCACGTAGAAAAGCCAGACCGGATTCCGACGCCATCAACCGTTTTATCTCTGATGCCGTTAGCGTCTCACCGTCGAGCACGGTGCTGATTTTAAAACTCAGCAACTGCTCCGATCCAAAGGCAGCTTTTGACCGTGTGCCAAGTGTTGCCTGAACCTTTGGACGGGAACGCCTGGCCCACCAATCCGGCAACCGCACGATCACACCACAGTTCTGTAACAACGGCACCTCTTGCAGAAACTGCCAGGCCTGCTGCGTGCTCCACGCTTGTGCACGATATATCGCCCGGCTTTCTATAAGCTGTGCAATAACCTCACTCGACTCCGCAGCCAGTTGCACAGGCTCGAGCAACTCGCGCAATAATCCTTTTTGCCGCGTATTTGAATAATGCTCCAGTGCTTTGGCAAGTGGTATGTGTTTGCTATTGCCGTCGACTTGTTTAGGTAACCAGGTAGCGATAAAGGCGAATGGACGATCTGCATCAGTTTTATTTTCTGCCAGATGAAAATAAAGCGTGCCACCGAGTTGCCAGTCCGGTGCCTGCTTGCGCATGAATTCTGCAAACGTTGTATCAGCTGTCTCAAGACGCTCCTGCAGCCAGTTATCAAGCTGCAGCCATTTGAGTTGCAGTAAATCGACAGACAGATACTCACCACCATTCATCAGCGGTGCGTTATCAATGATGGATAGAGCCTGAGACCCGGTGAGTTCGCCAGGCGACTCAGCAGTCGAATGTTCGGCGCCGTGAAGGCTTCTTTCCTTTAACCATCTAATGGCAAAGGTCCGCCAGAACCGGTGGGACTCTGAAAACTCTGTTGAGTCCGGCTGAATAGCCAACAGGAACAGCGCTTCAGACTCGTTTTGCTTCTTTAGCGCTCTCTGAAATGCCAGGACGGCTCTGGTGCGCGCCACCGTATCCGGTACCGACGGCAGGATGAGATTACCCGACGGGGCAAGAGTTAGTTGATGATTCATTCAGGCAGCAAGGGCGGCGCGATCCGGCACTGAATTCTAACGCCTGTGGAAGGCCGTCAACACAGCTAATTTCAATGAAAGATTATGGCAACGGCACCTGGACCGGATCACGCAACCATCGTGATGCGCCTCTCACCTGAACCAGACTTGCAGAATTTTAGTTGCAAAACCTTTTATTTGGGATTATATTCCCAATATACCAACGGAGTACGAATTTATGAAACGCCTGATTTTGCCAGCTTTGCTGATTTCGCTGCTGAGTGCCTGTGGTTCCTCGGATACCTCCAGCAGCGGTTCAAACAGCAGCAATTCAAACGGCACTATAACCATTGCTTCCGAAACACGCGAAGCGCTGCCTTCAATCCCGGACATAGCATTCAACGGTCGGTACGAAAACACAGCGCCAGTGGACGCTGGAATCGGTGGTGGCGACAGTGAAATCAGAACAGAAGACGGCGCGATTGCGAGCAGTGCAGACCTCGCCTCAAGTAGCAGTGACTCAGTCAGCGGCGGCGGTGGAATCTCCATACCGGCACCACCGATCCAAACCATTGAGCCGGGTACACTCACTGCTGGTGACTATGACGATCACCTGAATCCACACCTCTACCAAAACTATGCCCGTGAATACCTGCAAAGTCGCGGACAGTGGATAGACGTGCCACGTATAGATTTCAACAATCGAATTCAAATTGAAGTTACTGATAATGCCGGGCTCCCCTATCCGGATGCCCGAGTGGAGGCCAGCAGTACTCAGGGAACCGTTACGCTATTAACGGCAGCGAATGGTGTGGCGTCACTGTACTCGGAGCTCGACGCCCTGCATGACAATTTTCAGCTTAGAGTGATTGCCGCCGATGGCACCGCAGCGCAACAAAACATCGACTTGCAACAGGCACTGAAAGCAGGAAAAATTCAGGTTTCACTCGACACCACCGATCAGGCTGCCAATTCAGCTGATACTCCAATCGATCTTATGTTTGTTGTCGATACCACCGGCAGTATGACCGATGAACTGAATTTCCTTCAAACAGAGTTGAGTGACATCATCAGTTCCGTCACCGAACAACAGTCCGGCATCAGGATCGGCCTGGTGTTTTACCGTGATTATGGCGATAACTATATTGTACGGGCGCACGGTTTTTCAGGTGACCAGAATAGCGTGCAGTTAAATCTTAATCAGGAACAGGCTCAGGGCGGTGGTGATTACCCGGAAGCGATGGATCAGGCACTGCAGGCTGCCATAGGTGCAGACTGGCGAGCTAACAGCCGCAAGGTGATGTTTCTCATTGCCGACGCACCCCCGCACAGCGATCGTATGCGCGCTACCTGGACAGCAGCAGAACAGGCACGCAAGAAAAACATTCATGTAGTACCGGTTGCCGCCAGTGGTGTCGCTGAAGATGCAGAGTACATTATGCGCAGTGTGGCCGCACTCACTAACAGCCGCTACCTGTTCTTAACTGACGACTCCGGCTTCGGGCTTTCACATGCAGAACCCGATGTCGAATGCTATGTTGTGACTTCACTGCGTAAGGCGATGATTCGTGCTTTAAATAGTCTGGTCAGTGGCAGCAGAGTGGAGCCAACAGACAACGATATTATTAGACGAGTTGGCAACTACGATAACGGCAAGTGTGCTCAAACCAATCCGCCCACAATACCCGACAACATCGCATCAACCGTATTGATCGAAAAATTCAACTCAATAAACGGTACGTATACGCAAAAACAAACCCGTACCATAACCAGCCAAAGCGACCTTGATGATGCATTGCAGCAGTATGGCGAATCACCTGTCACCGTCGATTTCACTGCCGGTAAAGTCCTGCTTATCGATATGGGTCAACAATCATCCGGCGGATTCTCCATAGCCACACCATCGTTTACACAAGCCGATGATCATGTCACCGCAAACATTGTATTCCAGCGCTCGGGACGCAACTGCGCCGTAACACTTGCCGTTACCAATCCGTTTATGTTCGTCTACGTCGAAACTACCAAAGAAATTCGCTTCTCGGAAACCACTGTAGATATAGACTGCAGTTAAAAAAGAAAAAGAAACCCGACGCGTAAGCGAGGCAACTTGCCTTTGAAATGCCCCACCCCTCCCGCTTGCTAAGGCCTGGCAAAAGTACCGATTGAAACCTCCCGCCTGCGGGAGGTTTAGTTGTGTGCCACAAATTCCCTCAGCCTCGATTCCGAATACCGGTACAATGCCGCCTCACCCCTTCGGCAAGGCACCCCAATGGCAGAAATTGAATTCTCTCGTACCGAGCGGACCGTACTCATTGAAAAGCTACAGGCCTACTGCAGCGACGAACTCGACCGTGAACTGGGCAACCTGGAAGCCGAGTGCCTGCTGGACTTTATTGGAAAAGAGATCGGTAACAGTTTCTACAACCGAGCCTTGAATGACGCGCGAGCCCTTGTATCTGCCCGTGCAGAACTGCTGGGTGAATCGATCATCGAACTCGAAAAAAACTGACCCGCCCATGAGTTCAAATAGAGCATTGCTCTAAAACACTATTGATATATTTCTAAAACACCTTCCACATACAAGCTCACAGCAACCAGTTTGTAAGCCCTCCAATTATCGAGCCCTCTATTGAATACCCAACTTAAAGGCCTGCTTATTACCACGCTGGGCGTACTGTTTGTGGTACCCGATGCCTTATTCGTAAGGCTGATAGAAGCAGACGCCATGACCGTGGCATTCTGGCGAATGCTGTTATCCGGTTTGATGGTATTGGTGGTGCTGTGCTTCTGGCATGGTAAAAACATGCCCTCGCAGATGTTTTCCATCGGGCGCTGGGGGGTTGTGTATGCCTTCTTCGCTGCTATTAGTGCGCTGCTGTTTGTTACCTCGGTTAAGCTCACTACCGTTGCCAACACCACTATAATCATTGCATCAATGCCAGTGTTTGCTGCCATCATAAGCTGGCTGGTGCTGGGTGAAAAACTAAGCCGCCGAATGACATGGACAATAGCGCTGGTGTTTGCGGGCCTGCTGGTGATCGGCTATGGCACTATCAGAGAGGGAAACCAGTCAACCGG
>CALLLY010000063.1 GCA_938008205.1 uncultured Granulosicoccaceae bacterium | reverse complement strand
TCAAACCCCAAACCTTCCAACACTTCAATTTCCCGTCTTTCCATCTGTAGTGCTTCCTGCTCATCGATATGATCATAACCCTGTAGATGTAGTACACCATGCACCACAATATGCGCCCAATGAGCAGTTAAGGATTTATTTTGCTCAGCGCTTTCACGGGTTAATACATCAGCACATATCAAGATATCACCCAGATAGTTGATGCCGGCTTCTTCGGGAAAATTCGCAGGAAAGGACAGTACGTTTGTGGGTTTATCTTTTTCACGCCAGTGGTGGTTGGCCTGCTGCATTTCATCAACATCCACAATCCGCACAGTCAGTTCACCCGCACACATATCATTTGCAAGCGCAGCCACAACCCAGCTTTGGATCTGCTCCGGCCCCGGATACTCCGGTAATTGTTCGCACTGCCATTGTAGATCAACACACAGGTTTTGCCCTGCGCCTCGCTCGGCCGGCTGACTCACAATACTTCAACCAGCAATATCACTTATCAGCGCTCTCGCGTTTGTCAGCGGCATCGTAGGCACCCACGATGCGCTGCACCAATGGGTGCCGCACCACATCGCGAGCCTGAAAATCACAGAACCCGATGCCCTCGACACCATCTAATACACCCCGAACATGCTTTAAACCGGACAACACATGTTTCGGTAAATCGATTTGTGTGACGTCACCGGTAACAATCGCGTTAGAGCCAAATCCAATTCGAGTCAGAAACATTTTCATCTGCTCGACAGTAGTATTCTGTGCCTCATCCATAATCACACAGGCGTGGTTCAATGTTCGCCCACGCATATATGCCAGCGGAGCAATTTCGATAACATTTTTTTCAATGAGTTTTGCGACTCGTTCAAAACCCAGAAACTCATACAACGCATCATAGATCGGGCGAAGGTAAGGATCGACTTTCTGAGTTAAATCTCCGGGCAGAAAACCCAGTCTTTCACCCGCTTCAACTGCCGGACGTACCAGCACTAAGCGTCGCACCTGTTCGCGCTCCAGTGCCTCAACGGCACACGCTACGGCAAGATACGTTTTACCGGTACCTGCTGGCCCGACCCCGAAGCTCAGATCATATTTTCGTATGTTGTTGACATACTGGATCTGGTTTTTTCCCCGACATCGGATCTTGACACGCCGGGTGGCGATATCGGCACTGCTGCCTTCTTCACAGGGTTCTTCTTCCACGCCTGCCTCCTGTAAATACAGATGGATTTTTTCCGGCGTTAAGGTTTCCCGGGCAGTCAACGAGTAGAGGCTTTGCAAAACATTTTTGGCATTTCTAATGACAGTATTCGAGCCCGACACTCGAAATTCGCTCCCCCTATTCTGCAGCTCTACACCAAGCCGACCTTCAATTTGTTTCAAATGCTCATCGAATTGTCCGCACAAATTGGCAAGTCGTTTGTTGTCGTCCGGTGTCAGCTGAAATTCTAACGATGCCACAATCGCTTTTCCTGCATTAGGCTCGTGTACCTCGAGTGGTTAAATTTACTGGCAAAGTGAATCATTCACGGCGATAAACTCGCCACGTAAAGAATTCGGTCGTGCATCGGTAATTTTCACATCGACAAACTTGCCGATAAGATCGGCTGGCGCCGCAAAATTCACTACCCGATTGTTTTCTGTTCTACCCGCGATCTCAGCTTCATCGCGAGTGGATACACGCTCAACAAGAATGCGCTGAACGGTTCCTACCATGGCATTACTGATCACACTTGCCTGCTGATTAATTGTGCTCTGCAATCGTGCAAGGCGCCGCTTCTTATCTTCCATAGACGCTGGATCATCCAGCGATGCGGCAGGCGTTCCTGGTCTGGCGCTATAAATAAAGCTGAAAGACTGATCAAACCCGAGGTCTGTAATCAGTTTCATGGTCTGGTCAAAGTCACTGTCAGTTTCCCCGGGAAATCCGACTATAAAATCTGAAGACAACGAAATTCCCGGCCGCGCCTCTCTAAGCTTTCTAATTTTGGATTTGTACTCTAACACCGTATGCCCGCGCTTCATGGCAGCAAGCACTCTATCGGAACCGGACTGCACTGGAAGGTGTAGAAAACTCGCCAGCTCAGGCACATCGGCATACGCCTGGATTAGACTGTCGCTGAATTCAATAGGATGCGAAGTGGTAAAACGAATTCGCTCGATACCATCAACCGCTGCCACTACCGTGATCAGGAAGGCCAGGTCGGCAATGTCGCCGTCATGCATAACGCCACGGTATCCGTTAACGTTTTGCCCAAGCAAATTAACTTCGCGAACGCCCTGCTCTGCAAGCTTGGCAACTTCAGCAATCACATCATCGAATGGCCGGCTGATTTCCTCGCCGCGGGTGTACGGTACAACACAGAAACTGCAGTATTTACTGCACCCCTCCATGATGGACACAAACGCAGTCGGGCCATCCATTTTAGGTTCGGGCAGGCGATCAAACTTCTCTATCTCGGGGAAGCTGACATCGATAATCGGGCGTTTTTCCCGCCGCGTTGTCTCGACCATATCTGCAAGCCGGTGAATAGTCTGCGGACCAACCACCAGGTCGACATAGGGCGCTCGTTGCTGCAAAGCTTCGCCTTCCTGACTCGCTACACATCCCGCAACGGCGATAACAACGCCTTCTCGCTTTTCCTTAAATGGTCGCCATCGGCCAAGCTGAGAGAAAACTTTCTCTTGCGCTTTTTCTCTGATCGAGCAGGTATTGACGAGAAGAATATCTGCTTCAGCAGGGTCTTCAGTAATATCGGCACCAAACCGTTCGTCGAGCACGTCTATCATTTTTGCCGAGTCGTACTCGTTCATCTGACAGCCGTGTGTTTTGACAAAAACCTTTTGTCGCATTAAACACCGTTCACTTTATTTGACTCCCCAGCATACGCCTTTTCGAACCGGGGTTCCAATTCTGCAGCTTTAGGGAAAATCTAACACGCCACAAAACGAAAAAAGCCCGACGCAGCCGAAAGGCAACGCCGGGCCGGATCACGCTACGGGCAAACTAGTAGCGGTAATGGTCAGGTTTAAATGGCCCTTGCTTGTCCAGACCGAGGTATTTGGCCTGATCATCCGAGAGCTCAGTCAGGTTCGCACCGATTTTTGCCAAATGCAGCCTGGCTACTTTTTCGTCCAGTTGCTTAGGCAGCACATGCACACCAATTTCGTACTGATCCGCTCGCTCCCAAAGTTCGATTTGCGCCAGTACCTGATTTGCAAACGAAGCAGACATGACAAAGCTGGGGTGGCCAGTGGCGCAACCCAGGTTAACGAGTCGGCCCTCAGCGAGCAGCGTAATCTTTTTGCCGTCGGGAAAAGTAATGTGGTCAACCTGTGGTTTGATAGTGTCCCACTCGTACTGCTTAAGACTGGCAACGTCAATTTCACTATCGAAGTGGCCAATGTTACAGACGATGGCTTCATTCTTCATTGCAACCATATGTTCGTGGTTAATCACCCCGACATTACCCGTGGTGGTAACAAAGATATCACCCTGATCGGCGATCTCATCCATAGTCACAACGCGATACCCTTCCATCGCCGCCTGCAACGCACAGATTGGATCGATCTCGGTGATACAAACCTGCGCACCCATACCACTAAACGCTTGCGCACAACCCTTACCTACATCACCGTAGCCGAGTACCACACAGACTTTACCCGCTATCATCACGTCAGTCGCGCGCTTAATGCCGTCAAGCAGAGATTCACGGCAACCATAAAGGTTATCGAACTTGGACTTGGTCACCGAGTCATTAACGTTGATCGCCGGAACCTTCAAAGAACCTTCACGAGCCATCTCATAGAGACGGTGTACCCCGGTGGTGGTTTCTTCGGACAGTCCTTTTATTTCTTCGAGCATTTCAGGGTATTTCTCGTGGATGATCTGAGTCACGTCTCCGCCATCGTCGAGAATCAAATTCGGCTTCCAGCCATCCGGTCCGCTCAGGGTTTGTTCGATACACCACCAGAACTCCTCTTCAGTCTCACCTTTCCATGCAAAAACAGGAATTCCCTGGTCTGCTATTGCTGACGCCGCATGATCCTGAGTTGAGAAAATGTTGCACGACGACCATCGCACTGTGGCGCCAAGGTCAATCAATGTTTCGATCAACACGGCGGTTTGTATGGTCATGTGCAAACAACCAACAATACGCGCACCTTCTAATGGTTTTGATCCGGCATATTCCTCACGGATCGCCATCAGACCAGGCATTTCGTTTTCTGCGATACGAATTTCTTTGTGGCCCCACGCGGCCAGTGACATATCGGCGACCTTGAAATCACCTGTTTCTTGCGAGAGAGCTTCTGCGCCCATGACTTATTCCTTAATGATTAATTTCTGATAAATAAAAAAGATTAGTGAACCTGAAAGGGTTGGTGATTAACCAACCGCAGCGCGCAGCGCATCAGCTTTATCGGTGTTTTCCCAGGTAAAACCTTCGTTTTCCCGACCAAAGTGACCGTAAGCAGCCGTTTTTCTATATTTGATTTTCTCGGCGTTCAGCAGATCCAGCATGGTCAATATGCCATACGGCCGCAGATCAAAATGTTCGCGAACCAGTGCCGTGATTTTTTCGTCGGCTATTTTGCCGGTGCCAAAGGTATCAATCATAATCGAGGTTGGCTCTGCGACACCGATTGCATAGGAAACCTGAATTTCGCACTTATCGGCAATGCCCGCGGCGACGATATTTTTGGCAACGTATCGACCGGCGTAAGCCGCACTACGGTCAACTTTCGATGGATCCTTACCAGAGAAAGCACCGCCCCCGTGACGCGCTGCACCACCATAGGTATCAACAATAATTTTACGACCGGTTAAGCCGGCATCACCCATAGGACCACCGACAACGAACGCCCCGGTCGGGTTGATGTGATACTTGGTATCCGCGTTAAGCCATCCGGTCGGCTCAAGTACAGGCTTGATAACATTTTCCATAATCGCTTCGTGCAAATCCGACTGCTTGGTATCAGCAGAGTGTTGCGACGAAAGCACCACCGCATCTATGCCGGCGATCTTGCCATCGGAGTAACGGAAACTCACCTGACTCTTCGAATCCGGACGCAACCAGTCAGCACCAGCCTTTCGATACTCCGCATGCTTTTCCACCAGGCGATGGGCATAGGTAATCGGTGCGGGCATCAATACGTCAGTTTCATTGGTTGCATAACCAAACATCAGCCCCTGATCTCCAGCTCCCTGGTCTTCAGGTCGGGACCGATCAACACCTTGATTAATGTCCGGAGATTGCACGCCAATAGCAGTCATCACTGCACAGGTATCGCAGTCAAACCCCATGGCAGAGTCGGTATAACCAATTTCGCGGATAGTGTTTCGAATCACTGCCTCGTAGTCAGGCTTGGCGGTTGTCGTGATCTCCCCGGCAATCATTGCCAAACCGGTTTTAAACACCGTCTCACACGCCACTCGCGCATGCTTGTCTTCTGCGAGGATGGCATCGAGAATGGCATCTGACACTTGGTCAGACATTTTGTCCGGGTGGCCTTCTGAAACAGACTCAGAGGTAAAAATGTATTCCTTGCTCATGAGGTTGTCGTATCTCTGCTGGTATTGGTTTGACAAATTTGGGGCGGAACACAGGCAACAACGCACCCGGTCCACAGCCGCGAGAGTATAGCCGCTCAAATCTAATAAAGATATCTTTATATCGTTATATGATTCTGAAAAATCCCGTGCCCGATGCAAAAACCGAGCACAGATTAATCAGCCAGGTTTTTGGCAAAAGCCATCTCTACAGATTCGACGAACCTCTACTTTGCTGGGTTTAAGGTGGACTTGCAGAGTATCAACAGCCAATTGCGGGTCGGAGGATCCGCACATAAATACATCCAGAGCGGCATATTCTCGCTCCGGCCAGGTATGTATCGAAATATGTGATTCGCTAAGCAACGCCACGCCCGTCACTCCCTGACCTTCCCCAAACGGGTGCAGATGCAGGTGCAGCAGAGTAGCCCCGGAACCCCTGACAGCACTTCGTATTGCGGTACCCAGCGCTTCGACATCAGCAAGATGTGAGGCTCCCCAGAAATCCACGATCAAATGGATCCCGACACCTTCAATTGCCATGTTCAGATTGCGGCCAGGCCGAAAACCCACCTTGCGATACCCGCCAATTTAGACATCAGTCCTGACGTCAAAATGGTATGTCGTCATCAAAATTGATGTCCGGGCCTGCTGCTGCAGCCGGGGCTGGTTGCTTGGCCGCCGCCGGTGGATCCATAGGGGCCGTAGATTGATAGTTCTGATCCGGACCGCCCATGCCACCACCGCGACTATCAAGCATCTGCATGTCGTTAGCGACAATTTCCGTGGTGTATCGATCCTGTCCGTTCTGGTCCTGCCATTTGCGAGTCCGCAGCGATCCCTCGACATACACTTTCGAACCTTTGGTCAGGTATTGTTCAACAATCTCCGCCATCCGATTGAAAAATACCACCCGATGCCACTCCGTTCTCTCCTGCTTTTGCCCGGTATTTTTGTCCGTCCAGGATTCACTGGTAGCAATGCTGATATTGGCAATCCGCGAACCTGTCGTTGTAGCCCGAACTTCTGGATCGTTGCCAAGATTGCCGACCAGAATTACTTTATTTATACCGCGCGCCATGGATCACTCCCGAATTAGTTTGCCGCTCGCCCCGGGCGAGTCTGATGACAATATGATATTGCACAGCACCGGGTTATGGGCGCTTTTTTTTACGCAAAAAAGACAACAAATCAGCGTGTAAACCGTTTGATACAAAACCGCCATCAGCAGACTGCATGCGATTCAACAGATTGCTATCGGCGAACCGCTTAAACCCACCATAAACACTACAGATACGCCGCAATGTGCAAACTTCATGTTTGACACAGTAACCCGCTCCACAGTACGGTTCTTGGCTAAGTAAGCGCCGCTTATTTATGTGTTGTAAACGACTGACACTCTGGAGGTTATATGAATCTTAGAAAAACAATCATCGGGACGGCTATCGCACTCGGTGCCGCTACTTTTACAGCCGGTACAGCGATGGCAGCCTGCGCCACTGCTGACCTGCCAGGAGAAATGGAAAAGCCGGATGGTTTCCCTGCCCGTGCACTCAGTATGATCGTACCTTACGGCCCGGCTGGTGGTTCCGGTCAGGTAGCTCAGGCCATGGCGGAAGCAGTCACTGAATTAACGAAAGTATCCATCAACCGTGACCACAAGCCAGGTGGTTCGGGCACCGTCGGACTCACCGCATATATGGCAACGCCGGCAGATGGCTATACCGTCCTCGAACACATTGACGACGCTGCAAGTGCACACGCACTGGATTCAAGCCGTCCGAATCCCGCAGAAGATCTGATCCCACTGGTGACCTCCCAAATCACCTTCTCACAAATCTACATTCGCACCAACGAAGACCGCTTCACCGACTGGCCTTCATTTGTCGAGTGGGTAAAAGCGCAGGATGGCAAAGCCACCATCGCCAATGTGTCTAAAGAAGGCTCAATGGAACGCGTTACGATGAAATTTATCACCGACGCAACCGGCATGCAGATCCAGCAGATATCTTTCGATAAAGGCGCCCCGCGCTACGGAGCTCTGGCTGGCGGACAGGTCGATGCGCTATTCGAACAACCGGGCGATGTTCGCAAGTTCCTCGACTCAGGTATGTTCAAGCCGATCCTGACGATCCTAAAAGATGCGCCGGAGGCTTTTGCCGACGTTCCGAGCCTGACGGATGCAGGGCTGGACTTCGAACCACTGTTTCGATTCAGAGGTTTCTACGTCGCCGCTGGCACACCTGAAGATCGAGTTAAGTGGCTGCAATGGGCTTTCCAGAAAGCCTATTGCGAAGAAAGCTACCAGGCTTACAATGAGAGTAAATTCATGACACTGATTGAAAGCTTCCGTGATACCGAAGGTTCAAAAGAGCTCATTAACAACACGGTTGCGCAGTACCGTGGCGTTTATAAAGACATGGGCCTGGAAGTTAAGTAACCAAAACAGGTTATGCTTAAAAGGAGCCGCACTCGCGGCTCCTTCTCCACTACATTTACCAGCCCCCGGTAGAGCGCTTCATGAGCAAGCTTAAATTCAGCCATTACTTTGAAGTTTTCTTCTGGTTGCTGTTAGTTCTCTTTTTCTTTGTCTACTCGTTCGAATTTAATAAAGATATAGAAATCTACAAGTATGGTGCGACATTGTGGCCACGCACCATTCTGTTACTCATCGCGCTTGCGGCTATCGGTCAGTTTTTTGATCAAAAAAAGAACGGCGATAAAGCAGCCAGCAATACCATGGCAGCAGCACACGAAGGGCCGGAGTCCAACCCCGAGCACACCGGTGCAGCCTGGTACACCAGCACTTTTATTCTTTTGGCGATTCCGTTTGTCTATATGACGGTCCCTGAGAAGATCGCCCCGCTGTTTTCAATTGAGGAAGGCGCACTCGGCAGTTTCCGTCTGCTCTGTGCGGCAGGACTTTTTCTCGTTTACCTCATCTTTGCCTGGCGCAATCATGTGGGCGCAATATTAGCCCTGCCGATCTTGTTCGCATCGTTACTAGAAGACGTCGGCTTCTATGCGCTTGCACCGGTATTTATTATTGGCGTCATGATTCTAATGGGTGAGCGTCGCGTCTCCAGAATGTCTCTGGTCATGCCCTTGATATATGGCTTACTGCTGGCCTTTTTTGTCTCGCTTTTATACGTCGGCCTTCCCACTGGCAACGTCTCACCTTTTTATGACTTCGGCAACTGGGTTGTCACCAAGCTGCAATAGGCCATCATGGAAACTTTTAATAACTTTATCGGCGGTACCGTCACCCTTTTCGGTGACCCGATCGGCATCCTGATTTTCTTTGGTGGTGTGGTTGGCGGCATGCTTTTCGGTGCTATTCCCGGGGTGAGTATGCTGACCCTTGCAGCGATTCTGTTGCCGTTCACGGCACACCTGAGCGCGGAGCATGGCATCATGCTCTTCTCGGTGATCTATTGTACCGGTGTCTATGGCGGCGCCATCACCGCCATCCTGTTCAACATACCTGGCGCCCCGGAAAACGCGCCAACCGCCTTCGATGGGTATCCGATGACGCTGGACGGCAGAGCTGGTAAAGCGGTTGGTGCTGCCGTGATGTGTTCTGCTATTGGTGGCACGGTGTCGTGCATCATCATGATGTTTGCCACAGCTCCAATTGCAGGCTGGGCAATTTCAGCGTTCGGACCTCCGGAGATTTTTGCACTGGTATTCTTCGGTCTGGCGGTGGCAGCGTCTGTAGGTGCAAAAACGTTCTGGAAAGGCTGGCTGTCCATTATGGCCGGACTAATGATCGCAGTAGTCGGTCTCGATCCGGTGGGCGGGATTGAACGATACAATTTTAATATGCCGTATCTCGCCGCCGGTATTCATTTTATCCCGACCATACTGGGCTTTTTTGCGGTATCAGAAATTTTTGTGCAAGCTGAGAAAAAAGCAACCGGCGCTTATAAGGCACCGAAGCTCAGCGTTGACTTCCCCACATTTAAAGAGCTCTGGTTGCACAAAATCGCAGTGATCCGCTCAATAATCATCGGCTTTTTCTGCGGAATTTTGCCGGGTATTGGTGCAACACTGGCAGCATTCATGGGTTACAACGAAGCGGTGCGCTGGTCCAAGGACCGCATCAATTTCGGTAAAGGAAAAATTGAAGGCGTTATATCTTCAGAAACCGCCAACAACTCGGCAACCGGTGCGGCGATGATTCCTCTACTTGCACTTGGGCTGCCCGGTGGCGCACTGACCGCAATGATGGTGGGGGTTTTTCAAATGCACGACATGGAGCCCGGTCCACTGGTATTTATAAACAGCCCGGATTTAGTCTGGGTGGTATTTGCCGCAATGTTCTTCGCCAATTTATCCATTCTGCTGGTTGGCTTTCTGGAAGCAAAAACCATTGTCAATCTGCTCCGTATTCCGTTCCAGTTCCTGGCACCGATGATTCTATTGCTTGCAACTGTCGGTTCCTACGCAGTCAGAGGATTAGTGATTGATGTAGTCGTGATGTTTGTAGCTGGTGTTGCCGGATTTTTCCTGCGCCGCTCCGGGTACTCGGTTGCCGGCATCGTACTTGGTCTGATCTTAGGAAAAATTGGCGAACAAACATTCGCGCAAGCTATGCAGATGCTGCACTTTGAATTCACCGGCTTCCTGAGCAGACCTATTGCGCTCGGATTATTAATAGCCGGGTTTCTTACCATTGCCGGTAGTGTATACGGTGCGTTTTTCAAAAAAGAAGCGCCTCAAAACAACAACGCTGACGCGGATTCCACTGTCTAACGAACAGATGCAATTCTCATCTGATTAGCAGAAATGATGTCTTATCAGTGGTAGCCTTGCGCTGTCGTTTTTATGGTTACGGTAGATGAAAGCCCTCAGTATTTGCCTATTCGGGCTCGGTTGCCGCAAGACGCCAGGGCTTCCATATCCTTGGGATCTTCTACATCGCGTTTCTGACAGCGGTCGGTGGCGGTACCGTAAGACATCTGTCACTGCAATCCCCCGATCTTTTCTGGATGCAGTCCGGCGCGTACGCAGCAGTGGTAACGGCGGTGGTACTGGCATCGTACGTGGTAAAAATTCGCACCGACTCAATCGGATTTTATCTACTCGACAGTCTTTCTCTGGCTGTGTTTATATCCGTAGGAGTACTCGCGACGGTATCGCAGAATTTTCCGCTATTCGTCGCTTTTGGCATGGGAGCACTGACCGGCATCGGAGGCGGTTTGATTCGAGATGCCATTACCAGTCAACATCCGCAAGCACTATCCGACCCGGCCTACCCGCTCATGATTGCCTCTGGCACAATCGGCAGCGTTATGGCGTTGCATTTTGGCCTTCAGCCCTGGGTATTGTCGTGCGCTCTGGTACTACTTGTGACACTTATCTCTTTAGCGAGCCGACGAAAAGTTCCCGCCGTTGTTCCGGAAAGAGTCGCGCAGAGCCAGCCAGACACTCCCGCATCCGTAAATCATCCCTCGCCCACCATTTTCAGGCGCTCTCCGGTTTCATATACCATCAAAGCGCTGTGCATACTTATTCCGGCTGCCGCCGCCGGACTCTACCTGTTCAGTTCTGATCACGGTGCGGCAGTCGCAAAGCCAGCAACCTCATCAACCGTTGCAACAGAGTCAAAGCAATTTGATGAACTCATAACACTGGCTAAGTGGCAGCTCGACAATCATAACGCTGCGGGGGCTGACAAAGTTATAGAGGAAGCCAAGCGGCTTAACCCAACGCATTATCTTGTCCATTCGCTGTACGCCGAATGTAATGAGCTTAAGCGCTATCTGAATAATCTGGCCACAATTAAAAATGCCATTTCCAGCGACGATCTAGACACCGCTGAAGCCGCACTGACATCCGCAGAGCCCTACAAGCGGCATCATCCTGAATTCAAACAGCTCAAGGAAACGCTGGTTGCAAAGAGTCAAAAAAAGCAACTGGCGGCCAAAGAAAAGGCACTGGATGCCGCCAGCATGCAACGTCACCTGAACAGCGCCAGACAACACTTGAAAAGCAACAACCTCGACTCAGCGTTGGCGGAAGTTGCCGCCGCAGAGTCTTACGGCATCAGCAATCCCGATCTCAGAAAACTCAAGTCGAGCATCCAGCATAAGATTGCTGTCAGTGCCAGACAATTGAAAGCTCAGGATATTGATTTTGCACAGCAACAGTTCTGGAAATTAAAACGAGCGGTTGAACTGAAAAACCTTGGCGCCATCAGCCAGCTGACAGCTCGCAATCAACAACTCGAAGCTCTGTTTGAACAGCTATTTGATCGGTATGTACAGATCGATGTACAACTCACTGACATTACCACCGATAAACAAACAGCCTACACGACCCTGGAACTGCAGAAAATGCGGCTGCCCGATGGCAATATAAATTTTCCACCAAGCCAATACGGCAGTATTCCTTTGAGCCTGAATCGTACAAAAGAAAGCTGGAGTAAAATTAAATGGTGAGTTTTCTGCGCAAGTTGTCAGCGTTCGCGTATTCGAAACTCGCGTTAATAGCTGTTGCACTGTTTATCCACGGCTGCAGCGCGGAGCAGCACACCAGCGCATTTCCGGTACCAGACAAAATCCGCCAGATTACTGCCTTAGATGTTGCGAATCTGATTCTTGAAGTGCGTGTTAATGGATCCAGCATTCAAACCTTTACCGGTCAGGGTCTGGACGACACATGGATAATCCCGATCACGGCTCCGGCACTGTTTACCAACAGAATCACTGTAACCTGGATTGAAAATTATCAGAATCAACGGCTCGTACTGGCCAGTCAGACCAGCACATTTACCACCGGCAATGAAGCAACCGCTGTCACCCTGGGTTCAAACTATACAACCAACGGTAACGGTTATGATTTTGACAGCGACGGTATTAGCAACCTTGCCGAGAGAATAGCCAATACAGATCCTATCGTTGCTGACTCCGGGTCTTTCCAGATTAATGTACCTGAAGTAGTGACAGTTAGTAGCGGATGCTACCTGATGGGCAGTCCGGAAACCGAACTACTGAGAGCCTCTAGTGAAATACCCCATCAGGTGTGTGTGAACTCATTTGCTATGGGAAAGTATGAAGTGACTTTCGAACAATATGATCAGTTTGCTACCTTCACCGGCACATCAAAGCCATCCGATTCAGGCTGGGGCCGCGGGGGATTGCCGGTAACGAACGTCAGCTGGCAGGATGCTACCGCCTACGCACAATGGCTCAGCGAGCAAACCGGTCAGCGCTATCGGCTGCCAACAGAAGCAGAGTGGGAATATGCAGCACGCGCCGGCACCACAACGCCGTTCAGTACTGGCCAGACGATTATTCCGGATCAGGCCAACTACGATGCCAGCACCAGCTACAACGGGTCACAACTCGGATCAAGATCCACACAATCCACACCGGTAGGCTCTTACAACCCTAACCCATGGCGCCTATACGATATGCACGGAAATCAGGCAGAGTGGACTTGCAGCACGTTTTCAATCTTGTATATGGGTGGCGAGCTTTCCTGTGAAACGATCCCGGGCAACCCTACTTATGCCATCCGCGGTGGATCATGGAGCTCTGAGCCTGATCGCATCCGTTCAGCCGCCAGATTTCGTGATACCAAAGAACGAAAATACTTCTACGTCGGTTTTCGAATAGCCCTGGACCCGTAGACATCAACAGGGAACAATGGATAGCAACGAATTTGCTATTGCGGCAGCGGCACACTCAGGGTCACCGGAACGGTTTCACCGCTGGCCCCATGTTGTCCACCACCTGAAGAGCCAGACACAAGAGCTCCTAAGACAATCACACCAAGAACGCCCCATAAAATTGTCTTGGATGATCCGGCATTACTCAACCGTTCAAGCCCGCTGGTTTCGGACTGTTCCACCGGTATCGGCGCATTGTTTTCTACAGTTGTCTTGATGTCATCGCTACGCTGACCATTGCCATCGGTTGCTGTCGCCACAGGCTGAGACAGGAAGCGCTCAAATGGCTCATACGGGAAACCATTGAGCACCTTGTTTCCGCCGGTATCTACCACTAAAAAGTAATACTCGAGCTGACGCTGCTCCGCAGCTGATTGAACAGACACAGCATAATTATCGGTGCCGGCGATTCGCGTCATTACCGCGGAGGAATAGGCATCCTGATTCCTGGATCGGTAGTACAGAGTGACCGATTCAATACCTCTGGTATCAGAAGCTTTGACACTGAACGATTGCATGGCCCCGGCCACCCCGGAGCTTACCGGGATATGGTCTACAAGCGGCGGGTCAAGGTCAATTTCCTCAGTAACAAAGGTTTCAATCTCCAGTTGAGCGAGCTCAAACCCGACACTGGTAGCCGCCTGCAGTGCAGGCAACAAAGCCTGCATGAGCAGCACCACTGCAATTACCGCAGACTTAAATATGCCAGCACCACGATATCTACTTTTCTGGTTCATTTTCCAACTCAATAACTTCTGCACCTTTCGATTCAAAGGCTACACTTAAATACGGCGAATTGTTCTGACAAAACCAACAAACGGTAGTTAAGCATTGTCTTTATTGCACTCTATTCAACTTCACGGGTTTTACCTGAACCGGGTCTGCCAAACCAAACCGCCAGCAGTACGGCCGCAATGATCATCATGCCCATTCCTTCTCTGGCAGTCTCAACTTCCCACCAGACTTCCTGGCGCCACCAACCCGCCGCCCTGGGCCAGAAGTAAATCATTCCGACCACGGACAGAAAAACACAAAACAACAGAACCCAATGAACCCATTTTTTGCCCAGCACCGAACGCCAGAATGCAGCGATTGCAGTCCAGATAGCGGGTATCGCATAAAGCACCATCCATATTGGCCCATCCGGATCATTATACTGAACCGAGATAAACACCAGCATGAGCAACAACAACACAATATAGACGGCTTTCAATCATGATCTCCGGTTGGCATAAGTTCTTGAAGTACGAGGTTCCCTCCCCGGCACATCAGACATTAATTGCGTGCAAGTGTTGTTCAGTTGACGCAACAG
>CALLLY010000062.1 GCA_938008205.1 uncultured Granulosicoccaceae bacterium | reverse complement strand
ATAAAATGCTGTCCTTTGTTCAGGCAATTTTCGCTTGTGAGTGCGTGTTTGTTCAGATAAGAATGTGTAGTACACACAGCGAATCGAACTTCACCGGCACATCTGCCAATGAGATCTGCCGGCGCTTGCTGGCCGGTACGTATTGCAATATCAGCCTCGAACTCTTCTATCTTGCTTATTTGATTAATGATAGAAACGTTATATGAAATTTTCGGGTATCGATCCTGAAGTTTGCCGAGTATGTCGGGTAATAAAAAATGCCCGATCGTGTCCGGAACAGTGATTGACACAGCGCCCTGGATGGCTCCCTCAGAGGTTTCCAGCCGACTGGACACAGAGTTAAGTGACTGTTGTATGGCCAGTGTCTCCTGATACAGGGTCTCACCGGCAGAAGTGAGTGTGTAGCCGCTGGCGCTTACCTGAAAAAGACGAACGTTAAGCTCGCTCTCAAATGAAGTGATGTGTCGTTGTACGGTGCTATGGCTCACACCAATCTGGCGAGCTGCCTCGCTGAGTGTTCCGTGCTGTGCGAGCGCATTAAAGTACCGAAGGTTATCCCAGTTTGTATTCACTTGTTTAGGCAACAAAGTTGAGGGCGATGGATTTTATAATGCGGTAGAATTCTACCCTGTGCAAATTTGCACAGTGGATGTGCAGCATCGTTCTGCTTTTGTTCATACAATACAGTCGGGTATAACAACACGGAGATTTCTTATGCAAATTCGTACTATTCTGGGTAGCTGTATAGTCGGCGCAGTTATGGCGGGTAATGTCGCCATGGCGGAAGGTGGTCCGCATGATAAGGCCATCAAAGCCCGTCAGGCGATGTTCCAATTGTATTCCTTCAGTGTTGGTACGCTGGGCGATATGGCAAAGGGAAAAATTGACTACAACGCAGAGCTGGCGGCAGAGCTGGCAGCCAATCTCAATGCCGCTGCGAATCTCGGGCAAAGTGCATTCTGGCCCGCCGGATCAGACAACAGTAATCCTGAAAATGCGCGCAACCGGGCGCTGCCAAAGATCTGGGAAACGTTTCCTGCGATTGGCGAAAATGCACAGGAACTTAAAGATGCTGCCGCCATTCTGGCCACCGAAGCAGGCAACGGGCTGGACGCGCTGCGCAGCAGCATGGGCGCTGTCGGTAAGTCATGCAAAGGTTGTCACGACGAGTATCGCGCCAAGAAAAAGTAGCAGGAATGGGCTTCATTTCAACACTTAACTAAGGATATTCCGGATGATCAAAATCTGGGATGTATGGGTGCGGCTGTTTCACTGGTCGCTGGTGTTGGCAGTGGGCTTTCTGTTTATTAGTGGCGAAACCGGTGCCGGTTTTTTTGACTGGCACCGGTTGGCCGGTGAAATTGTGCTGGCTCTAGTGGTGTTCCGACTGTTCTGGGGAATTGTGGGTAGCAGCAATGCGCGACTTTTGAGCCTTGTTGTCAATCCGCTACGGGCAGTGAGTCATCTGCGCGAACTGGCGGCTCGCAAAGCTCCGCAGGAGCGGGGTCATAACGCGGCGGGTGGCTGGGCAGTGCTGGTTATGCTGCTGCTTTTGTTTGTTCAGGCAATCACAGGCATGTTTATCGCCGACGATGAAGAATGGGTTGAAGGTGCATTTCACGGTGTATTGCCATCCGCCAATACCGACTTTCTTTATAACATTCACCATATGAACGCCGGATTGTTGCAGTTACTGGTATTGATTCATGTGGTTATGATTGCTGTTTACTTTCTGTTTGCCAAACAAAACCTTATCAGACCAATGATCACAGGTCGTATAAAATGGCTAAGTGACCGCGAACCGCCGGTTGTTCGTTTTGGCAGTTTTATTACCGGCCTAATATGTTTTGTGGCGGTATTTGTTGCAGTGGCAATGGCTGCGAACTGGCTTTAGGGGATTGGTTGAAGTAAGCAGGTGCCGTAAGGGGCTGTAGATAGGTAACACCGTTGGCACAGTCCGAGTACCCATCTGCCGCGCAGATTTCCGGTCTTGTTGTCTTTAAATGACTCGATTCTGCCAGAATGTAGTCACCAGGATAATCATTCGTCAGCTCGTGTCCGAATCCCTGCCTTGAACGGATAGGCCGTTGCATAGATAAACGCGCGGCACCCTGAATCGCCACCTTCGCCATCAATCATTAAGCCTCTCATTTGCGCAGGATGCAGAGTTCAAAAAAGGGTGGCGTGTTGTTGTCAGTCGTACGTTTCTGTGTTCCCGTTTTAATACTCCCTTGTTGCGATGAGCTACCGAATCCATCTTTCTCCACTGTGCTGACGCCCACCGGCTGCTGACTTTTTTGCAGCACGGCGATGCAAACATCGCAGCAATAGCCTTGTTTTAAGTTGTTATTCTGCCGTCAGTCGCAGGCACTGATAGTCAGTGGTTGCAGTCACGCTCTCAAGGTAAACGATGACCCCCGGCACTGTAAACTCGCGGATAAGTAATTGAGCATGACGGCTCAACATACCAGTCAGCCGACAGGTGTTCTTGGATTGCATGCGCTGGTCAAAAAATATGGAGCCGTTACCGCGGTCGACCATATAGAGCTGACCGTACCTGAGAGCACTTATTGCTGTGTGCTCGGACCATCCGGTTGCGGAAAGTCTTCAACGTTGCGAATGATCGCCGGTCATGAAGATGTGACCGAAGGGGATATATCCCTTGATGGTAAAAGTCTTGTCAGACTTCCGCCTGCACAGCGCAGTACGGCCATGATGTTTCAAAACTATGCGCTATTCCCGCACCTCGATAGTACTGACAATGTTGCGTTTCCGTTGAAAATGCGAGGTGTGTCTAAACCGGCAAGGTGTGCCAGAGCACTGGAGATGCTCGAAATGGTTCACATGCAAGACTATGCAAAGCGACGTCCGGCACAATTATCGGGTGGACAGCAACAACGTGTCGCACTGGCGCGCGCCCTCATAACACAGCCAAAGTTATTACTGCTTGACGAACCTTTGTCTGCGCTTGACCCGTACCTGCGCACCGCCATGCGTGCCGAGCTTAAGACTTTACAGCGTGAGCTTGGAATTTCATTTATTCATGTGACGCACAGCCAGGAGGAAGCGATGGCACTCTCGGATGTCATTGTGGTGATGAATAACGGACGTATTGAACAGAGCGGCTCACCTCAGAATCTCTATAACCAACCGGTCAGTGAGTTTGTTGCCCGTTTTATTGGTGGGCACAACATCATCAACCTGGAGAGTGGTAAGGGGTGCGTTCGGTCTGATCGATTGATGTACAGGCACGGTGGCGAATCAACCGTCAGTAATGTGGAGTATCTGGGGCGCGATGTTCGATTGTCAGTTGAGGGTTACTTTGGTCCGATGGTGATTACCTCGCGTGAATCTGATTACAACCGCCACCCATGTAAACCCGGTGATCAGATCAGTGTGTACTGGGCACCGGATGATGTGCATAGGTTTGCGCAGCAGCCTGGTTAATCCAGGTGTTTTGAATTCAGTAACTCAACGCAATAGTTTTAACTCAAAAACCAGTCTGCAAAGGAGACAATAGTATGAGTAATAAGGTAAATAAAAGTCGTCGTACGTTGTTAAAAACATCCGCAGGTGTTGCGACGGCTGCCGTTTTCGGTGGCAAAGCACCCTATGTTATGTCACAGGAAAAAAAGGTACTGAGGTATCTTGGTACTGCTGTTAATCAATCTGCAGAAATCGCGGCGAAGGTCAAAGAAGATCTTGGAATAACGCTTGAGTATATACCGGTGACCACCGATGAAGTCACCAAGCGGATCATTACTCAACCAAACAGTTTTGACCTGGTCGATACAGAATACTTTAGTTTGAAGAAACTGGTTCCGTCTGGAAGCATGTTGGGTATGGATGCGAACAGGATCAAACTGTTTGACGAAATAACTCCGGCTTTTACCAAAGGAGAAATTGCTGGTAAAAAAATCGGCGATCAAGGCACAGCTCCCAAGAAGGTGTTTTATCTGACCGGTGAGAAATCCAAAGAGTTCTCGGAGGAGCCTACACAGTGGGTTACCCTTATCCCGACGGTTTACAATGCTGATACCCTTGGGATTCGACCGGACCTTATTGGGCGTCCGATCAAAAACTGGTCGGAGCTGCTTAACCCGGAGTTCAGAGGGAAAGCATCTATTTTGAATATACCTTCTATCGGCATCATGGATGCAGCGATGGTGGTTGAGTCGATGGGTGAGTATCAATACCCCGACAAAGGCAACATGACAAAAGCCGAAATCGACCTGACGATGAAAGTACTCACCGACGCCAAGAAGCAAGGGCAGTTTCGAGCTTTCTGGTCAGACTTCAATGAAAGTGTAAACCTGATGGCATCCGGTGAGGTTGTGATTCAGTCT
>CALLLY010000061.1 GCA_938008205.1 uncultured Granulosicoccaceae bacterium | reverse complement strand
CTGCTAAAGCTCGCGGTTGACAGCCATCAACTGGTTAGCGTCAAACTTGAATCACAAGCCAGTGAAACAGTAGAAAGTCAGCTGCTGGCTGTAGTACCCATCGTTGACTCACATGATCATTTACACGGTGTGCTGGCAATTAAAGATATGCACTTCATGGCGTTTCAACAGGAGAACCTGAACGTATTATCACTGCTTGGTAGTTATATCGGCGATATGTTGACACGTTCGCGCAGCGTTGGAGAGTCTCGCAGTGGCTGGTTTCTCGCCGAGCTCGATAACGCGCTTCGTTTTGCCAATACCAACAAGGTGCAATCGACTCTACTGGCGGTCAAGTTACATCAATCCGATCAAACCCAGCTGGTGGCCGATTTTCTTGGCTCGAACATTCGAAGCCTCGATAGTTCATGGCAACCACACTCCCCGACCGGTGACAGCACCGTACTGATTCTGATGCCACTGATGAATGAGGCACAGGGAAAAGCTTATCTGCAACGTGTTGCTAAAAAGTTGTTCGATGAACACAAGATTGAATTGAACAACCTGACCGCTGAAGCGCGCATGAAACAGATCCGGAAAAAGGATACCAGAGAGACCTGCATGGCCTTCATCAATCAGATGACCGGTGTGCAGGAGACCAAAGAAAAAACGAAAACCAGCAGGTGGCGAAAACGTGTTGCGTAGTTTCTTCGGAATACCGGCGCTGTGTATTGCACTGATCGCCGAGTTTGCACTGATTGTTCAACTGGTTGCTGAAACCGGAATCAACCTGTCTACCAACATGTGGGTACTTGCGCACTTGTTGGCGAGCATATTGGCCGCAATAGCTACTGCGTCTGTTATGCAAACACTGGTACCCGGCAAACGCCCCTCGCTGATACTGCTGTTTGCATCGATGGGGTTCTTTATGCCATTTATCGGTGCAGTGGGTACCTGGCTGGCAGTTACCTTCGGTGCAATTATGGCCAACGGCAGACACCAGGAAAATATATTCTGGCAATACACCAGTAATGCCGATCTGCCATTCGCCGCCCCTATCGACAGACCGATTCCCAAGCTCGACAGTCGTGGATTTATAGAACAGCTCATGTTCGACAAAAAAACCGACGAGTTATACAACAAGGTGGCAGCGACTCGTCACATCCGCGACAGCCAGTCCGCCCCGCTGCTTAAAACCGCAATCGGCCACGACAACGAACGCATTCGTTTAGTCGCCTATCAGATGCTCGATAAAAAGATTAATCGTCTTAATCGTGAAATTCAGAGGCTCGAATCAGACGCCAGGCTAGCCAGCGGTGCCGGTAAATCGAATATTCACCTGCAAATAGCCAACAATTACTGGGAACTCCTGACCATTGAGGAAGATGAGCCAGTGGCCAGGGAAGAGTTACTGTCAAAAGCAGAAAACCATGCAGCGCAGTCTCTTGCCACCGCTCCCTCAAACGTTAACGCGCAGTTTTTACTCGGACAGATATTTCTCAAACAGAATGAAACCGAAAAAGCCAATTGCGCTTTCAAACGTTCGATAGAACTGGGAATCTCAAAGGACAAAGCACTTCCCTATATGGCTGAGGCTGCTTTTGCCCGACGTGATTTCAACCTTTTACGCTCAACACTCAAGGCAATTGATCCGGCGTATCGGGCATACCCACCGTTTTCCAATGTGATCGAGTTCTGGGCATGAATATATCTCCCAAATATCACCCGGATCAGCATGCCAACGTCTGCCTGATTCTGGAAGGCACCTACCCCTACATTCGTGGTGGCGTATCCAGTTGGGTCAAGCAGTTGATTGAAGGGATGCCGCAGCTGACCTTCTCAATTATTTTCCTCGGTGGCCAACCGGACGATTACGATGAACCTGCTTACGATATTCCAGACAATATTGTCCATATAGAAACACATTTTCTTCTCGGCGCTGATGAAGCCCCTCCTGAGAAAAAGAAGTTCTGGCATAGAAAAGCCGACAAATCGGCGTTGTTTGAACGCAGTCATCAACTGCACGATATGCTGGCAGACAAACAATCACCACCCGGTAACGAAGTTGTGCGCGACTTTACCAGCCTTCTGGCCGGACCCGATGCATTAACCAGCAGTGATCTCTACCATGGCGAAGATGCGTGGGAGACGATCAGAAGCAAATATATAGATGCACCGGAAGGGCTGGATTTTAATCACTACTTCTGGACAGTCAGAACGATGCACGGCCCCCTGTTCACACTGGGTGAAATCACCAAGACCCCGCCTTCTGCTGATCTGTACCACTCGGTATCAACAGGCTACGCCGGCTACCTTGGTGCAATGCTCAAGCATAAAACCGGTAAACCATACTACGTCACTGAGCATGGTATTTACACCAAAGAGCGCGAGATAGATCTGGCGCATGTTGACTGGATTCCTGAGGAACTGGACCCCTATCGCGTTGGCCTGGACGACAGCATGAGCTTTCTGCGCCAGACATGGGTTCGTTTTTTTCAATCACTCGGACGCATGACATACAGCTCTGCTGACCACGTATATACACTATTTGAAGGTAATCGACTGCGACAAATCGAAGACGGTGCCAACGAGGATCGCCTCACTATTATTCCCAACGGTGTGAATGTCGAAAAGCTCAGCAAAGTGCGCCGTCCTGACAACGCAGCTATACCGCCAGTACTGGCGCTTATCGGTCGCATTGTTCCTATCAAAGATATCAAAACATTTATTCGCGGCATGCGAATCGTTTGTGCAAAAGTACCCGATGCTCAGGGATGGTTGGTCGGACCGGAGGATGAAGACCCGGACTACGTCGCTGAGTGTCGCGCGATGCTGCAGAGCTTTGGTCTTGAAAACTCGGTTAAGTTTCTCGGGTTCCAGAAGCTTGAGGAGATCTTCCCGCAGATTGGTCTGACCGTATTGACATCTATATCTGAAGGGCAGCCACTAACAACACTGGAAGGATTTGCTGCAGGCATCCCCTCCATCACGACTGATGTCGGTAGTTGTCGTGAACTGATTTATGGCAGCGGCACAGAGGATGAAGCAATCGGTCCTGCAGGTGCGGTGGTCCCTATCGCCAACCCTGCCTTGTTTGCAGAGGCTTCGATCGAATTGATCAGCAATGATAAGGCCTGGCGCGAAGCCAGTATTGCTGCACGCAAGAGAGTCGAGACCTACTACGACGACAAAGACATGCTGCAACGCTATAGCAATATATACCAGGACGGTATCGAGATCGGTTCGAGACTCGAGCCTTACAAAAAAGCTGAGGGCTTCTAACGATGGCAGGTATTGGTTTTGAACTGCGCAAGTATCTGGACGAAGACTCCTTTACCGGCACCCTGAAAGCCTACGGTTTTGCCGGTTTAATCAGTGCCGGGCCATGGGTATTGTCAATCCTTGGCGTGATGCTCATTGGTATTGTCGCTATTTCACAAAAGATTGGTGGTCAACAGGTAGAGCAATTTACCACCTCAGTTACGTGGATTATGGGGACATCCCTGATCCTGTCCGGCATCCTGCAATTGGTGTTTACACGCTTTATAGCCGACCGCCTGTTTGAAGGTAAAGATCATTTAATCAATCCAAACCTGTTTGGTGCATTGTTACTGACAACACTCGTCAGCGGGTTACTGGCGGTGGGTGTGATGTTCACGCTGTTCGACGAACCTCTTGCCTACGAAATACTGATGGTGGCCAACTTCGTCACGCTTTCAAATATCTGGATACTGGTGATCTTTGTTGCCGGCCTTAAGAAATTCAAAGTCATTCTGTATTCGTTTTTCTTCGGCTACACC
>CALLLY010000060.1 GCA_938008205.1 uncultured Granulosicoccaceae bacterium | reverse complement strand
ATAGATTGTCAGGTAGAATGCGATTCTGGGGTGACTATTGCAATCAAGTATGACGCCGCTTTTTGGTAGGCAAACAGAAAATCACGTCAATAAATTGGCTTATAACGATTGTGTGCTGACATGATGCTCAAGCCTATATATTAGTGCCGATGTAGTAGGTAGACGAGTCTGTTGAATAACATTTATGCATAACTTGGAATGAGTAAGTGAAACACATTATTACGGGTGGTGATGGTTTTCTTGGTACTGAGCTATCTAAAAAGCTTGTTGAGCGTGGTGAACAGGTACTGGTGCTCGATATTAAGAAAACGCCATCACCTCACTACGAGCATGTTGAATTCATGCACATTGATATCACAGATAAAGCAGCATTGGAGCAGGTTCCGGTTGATGCCGATGATATTGTCTATCACTTTGCGGCCAGGTTGTTAGTACCGATTATCAAGCGTGCGGAGCGCCATGAATATTTCTGGAGTGTTTTGTACTACGGCACTGAAAACCTGCTCGAATATCTGGAACAAAAAACTAAATGCCGCAAAGTGATCTACTACACCACTGATATGGTTTATGGGCATACTGTGGAAAATCCGCGCCCGGAATCTCACAGGCGGGAACCATTAGGGCCGTACGGAGATGCCAAGTATGAATCGGAGCTCCTCTGTGAAAAGTATCGTGAACGGGGTTTTCGCATCACGATTTTTCGACCGAGACTGATCATCGGGCCGGGCCGACTGGGAATACTGGAATCACTCTTCAAGTTAATCGATAAGAATTTGCCTGTGCCAACCATAGGTAGCGGCAGAAATTTCTATCAGTTCATCTCTGTGAGTGACTGCGCAGATATTTGCCTGGCGGCGGTTGAGAAGGGTGTTCCTAATGAAGCTTACAATGTAGGATCTTTAGGTGCGCCGAGAGTGCGTGCGCTTCTCAAGGATCTGATAAAAGCTGCTGGTAGTAAGTCCATTGTTCTACCGACACCAGCTTTTGCTGTTAAGTTTGTATTGGCAGTTCTTGATAAGCTCAACATTCCTCTTCTGGATCCTGAACAGTACCTGATAGCAGATGAAACGTGCATTCTTTCGATGGAAAAGGCTAAAAATGAGCTTAATTGGGAACCGAAAGATACAGATTCTGACATGTTAATAGCAGCCTACAACACATGGAAAAATCCCCATTAGGGTAAATCCACGGGTTTCATGAAATGACTAACTCATGGGGTAATGTAAACCGCGGTGACCAGAGCGTACATTCGATTCAATTTATAACTGATGATTTCCCTTCCGGGAAAAGCTTGCTGCCAATTGGCATGCGTCGAAGTTACGGAGACGTTTGTACCAATAGCAACGGGAGTGTTATCGATAGTACGAGACTTTCAAGATTTATCCGTTTTGATCAAGTCAACGGGGTGTTGGTCTGTGAGTCTGGTGTGACGTTTTGGGAAATTCTTAATCTCATAGTCCCTTACGGGTGGTTCTTACCTGTTACGCCTGGGACTAGCTTTATCACGATCGGTGGTGCTGTCGCGAATGATGTGCATGGCAAAAATCACCATGTTGCGGGCAGCTTTGGCTGCTTTGTTCGAAGCTTTGGTCTTCGTCGTTCTGACGGACAAGTACTTCTCTGTGACAATGTACACAATGCTGACTATTTCGCTGCCACTATAGGAGGCCTGGGATTAACCGGCTTAATAACGTGGGTAGAGTTTTCGCTGAAGCGTGCACCCAATCCGGATGTTCATGTTGAGTCAATTGAGTATAGAAGCTACCGTGATTTCTTAGCTCTTTCTGAAGCAACAGAGAAAACACACGAATATCATGTGTCCTGGGTGGATTGCCTGGCTAATGGGTCAAGCGCAGGCAGGGGAGTGTTCCTCAGAGCGAATCATTTGTCAGAAACATTAGATTCTGCTCGCAAGCCGACAAGAACCACCAGGGTGGTGCCAGCAGTGGTCGGCAAGGGCTGGTCGCTCGTGAATAGTGTGAGTCTAAGGTTATTTAACAAATTGTATCTTCATCGCAATAGTGGAACTCGTGAGTACAATGAGGTATTTGAGAAGTATTTTTATCCTCTTGACGCAATACGGGATTGGAATCGTATCTATGGAAGAAAGGGTTTCTATCAATTTCAATGTGTTGTGCCTTTTGAAAATAAGTTGATTATTACTGATTTACTGGAATTGATCAGTAAATCGGGGCAGGGGTCGTTTCTATCAGTACTAAAAACTATGGGTGAAATAGAGTCCCCGGGAATGATGTCTTTTTCGCGTCCTGGAGTTACTTTGGCGTTGGATTTCCCAAATCTGGGTACGAAAACAACGGACCTTTTTCGCACTATGGAGTTGATTGTCGCACACGCCAACGGTGCGTTGTATCCGGCTAAGGACGCGTTGATGAGCGTAGAAATGTTTAAACAAAGCTACCCACGATGCGATGAATTCTCACATTATGTTGATCCAGCTTTCTCATCAGATTTCTGGCGTCGGGTTTATCACTAGCTTCAAGGTCTTGAATGAGTAACAAACTGGTCGTTTTTGGCGCGACATCGGCAATTTCCCAGGCATATATCAACCTGGTGGCAAAACGCTTCACCGAAATAGAGCTCGTTGCCCGTAATAGTTTGGCTTTGGAGCAAATTGCACAACACGTGAGAGTCATTTCAGATGCTGAAGTGGTGACTCACGTGGCAGATTTGGCCGATGTTTCGTGTCATTCGGATTTGGTTTCAAGAGTCTGCAGTGATGATTCCGATATGGTGCTGATTTCTTACGGTGATTTGACAGATCAGAAGCTTTGCATAGGTGATCGCAGCTATGCGATTTCCCAGTTCACCTTAAACGGGCTTAGTGCTATCTCACTTGTAGAGGAGGCTGCCCGATCGTTGCATAAGAATAGTTCCGTTCAGTCCGGTGTTGTGGGTGTGGTCGGTTCAGTCGCAGGTGATCGAGGCCGTCAGAGTAACTATCACTATGGCGCTGCTAAAGGCGCATTAGAGGTATTTTTGTCGGGACTGCGAAGTGAGATGCATCCGCTTGGTGTCGCAGTCGTGACTATCAAGCCGGGTTTTGTCGATACACCAATGACAAAAGCGTTCAAGAAAGGATTGTTGTGGGCTAAGCCGGAAAAGGTCGCTCGGGACATCGACCGCGCAATGATGAAACGCAAAAACGTTGTTTATACACCGTGGTTCTGGCGGTATATCATGTTGATAGTCAGGCTAATACCAGAGTTTATATTTAAACGTCTGT
>CALLLY010000059.1 GCA_938008205.1 uncultured Granulosicoccaceae bacterium | reverse complement strand
GTTACCGGACGTTTGTTTTGAAACCAGGCACCAAAGTAATTATAAAATCGACTTAATTCGGTTGCGGCAAGCTCGGTATCTGCGTGGTCACTGGCTACATAGGTATGATGTAACAACATAATCTTTGGTCGTGGCCCGTTGTAGGCGCTGCACGCGTCGTTAAAGCGTTGTATAAGACTTTCTATTTCCTGTGTACCCTGCCACAGCGGCGTTACCTGTACGTTAAAACCTCCGTGTACTGCAAACTCGTGGCTGTTGGGGTCGCGCGCGGCAATCCAGATTGGAGGTCCGCCATGTTGCACCGGTTTAGGAGAGGACGTGGTGGCCGGAAACTGATAAAACTCGCCGTCGTGCGCGACGTCGCCGTGCCAGAGCTTTCTAAGCAGCGGTGTTGTTTCACGCATGCGCTGGCCTGCCTGCCACGCGTCGAGGCCCGGCATCAGTCGTTCGTACTCGTAACTGTATGCACCGCGGGCAATACCAAGCTCAACACGACCGTTGGTGATCAGGTCGGTCATGGCTGCCTCACCGGCGAGTTTTATCGGATGCCAGAACGGGGCGATAACGGTGCCGGTACCGAGTTTGAGGTTTTTGGTCTGCCGTGCAATATCGGTAATCGTAATAAACGGGTTGGGAGCAATAGTAAACTCCATGCCGTGATGTTCACCGGTCCAGACTGCCCGCATGCCGCCTTCATCAGCCATCTGGCACAGTTGAATAAATTCGTCATATAGCTGTTGATGACTTTGCGTTTGTGTTACGCGTTCCATGTGCGCAAACAGGGAGAATTTCATGTTCACTTAACCCGGGTTGTTGTTGGTCGTATGATCTGTGTGATGAACATCGCCAGTTTCTACATCGCCTATATAAAGACCGAAAACCTTGTTTCGTACTTCGGTCGCAAATCGCGACATCATGGTGGATTGTGCCGGGTCTGGAAATGCATTGGTATCCAGTTCATTTATTGGTATAAATTGTCCGATGCCTGCGGTTGATTCGTCCGATGCGTTGGCCAGAAAAAAGGTATAGCGTTGATTGCGTGCTTCGTCATCGTAGATTGAGTAGACAGGCCCGAGGGTCACGTTGATGCCGAGTTTTTCAATATGTTGCTGCAGCGAGCTTCTGGCGCCATGCCTGCCGTGTTGCTCGACAGAGGGAATGGTCAGGCCGGAATTGGTGTTTACTACCAGAACCTGACTATCGTATTTAATAATTGCTCCGGTGATTCCGATGATGTTTCGGCGTGTCAATCTATCTGCCTGCTGTTCTTTGCTCAAACTAAAGTAGCCGTTGCTGCTGTACCCCAGACCGGCGCTGTGGGTGTGGTCAAATTCGAGTATTTCACCAATCAGCACCATATGATCACCCGCCTCAATGCGCTTGTGCACCCGGCAACTGAAACTTGCGCAGGCGTTGTCAATGATCGGCGATCCAAAGCTATCGCGGTGCCAGTGCGTTTTTTCAAATCGATTGTCTGGCCCACTGGCAAAATTATTAGACACAGCCTCCTGACCTTCGGACAAAATACTCACGGCGAAATGCATGGTGGTATTAAATTCGTTATAGAAGGTAATATGTTTGCCCGGACAAACCAGTAACAACGGCGGGTCCATAGAAACTGATGTAAATGAGTTAGCGGTAAAGCCGATAGGCGTGTTGTTTTTGTCAGTGGTGGTAACTACCGTGACGCCAGTCATGAAACTACCGAAAGCGCGGCGCAGCTTATTGGTGTCGTGCATTTTCAATCTTCCGTGAAGCCTTTAATCAACGCACTGACTACAGCCTGTGGGTGAGTCATGGACATCATGTGCTTTGCCTGCTCAACAATGACGCATTGTGAGTTTTTAAGTAATCGGTTCATGGCTTGTGACATTGCCGGTGTGGAGTTTGGTTCCAGTTCACCGGTCATGAATAACGCCGGACAATCAATTCGGGTAAGCGCTTCGTCGGATGGTGCATCCGCATTGGCAAATGCACGGTAGGCTGCTGCATAAGACTGCTGATTTATGTTGCCCAGCCATTCGCGGCATTGTTCACTGGCCTGCGCCAGCTCCCCCTGTGGCGATGTGCCGAACCATCTTTCAAGTGTGGCAGCAGGGTCGCTTGCTGTTTGATCGGTAAGTTCTGCAACCCGTTGCCTGATTGCGAGAGATGCCTGTTCGCTGCGACGATAAACACCGTTAAGTACCGCAATGCCGGTCACCTGTTGTGGGTGTCGTTCTGCCATATCCAATGCGATTAATGCACCCATTGAGTGACCCGTTATAATTGCCGGTCGCGGTGGTACTGTTTGCAGGGCCCGGCTGATCACATCAGTATATTGATGCAGGGTGGGTGAAGGCTGCGGCAATGCAGGGCTGTGTCCATGGCCTGGCATATCTATAACTGTCAGTGAAAAATGCGGTTCCAGTGCATCAGTGATATTGCCCCAGTAGTCGGCATTCATGCCGACGCCGTGAACCAGCACCATTGACGGTCGGCTATCGCCTTTTTGTATAGCGCTCGAACGGTAACCCGAAATTTCAGCGGTGATGCTAGATCGCGGCAGGGTTTTCAAGGTCGTGTCCGAGGTCTTTCAAATCCTGATAACGATCACCGATTCGATGATGTGGTCGTCCGCCGCTGGCACCACCCAGCACAATCACGAGTTCATCAGCTCTCGGTGCGTCGGCAATTGAAAACTGAACGGTCAGGTAATGCGAGCGCCTGCCTGCATCGTTTTTATCCATTAGCGGTACTGCGATTGGTGCATTCGCAGGACCGCGCGTGTTGGCAAACGATAAATAGCTGGTTGCCCCAACCGCCGTGCGATAGTGGTTGCCGAAACGCAGTGTGTGAATCAATGCAGAGGCATGCTCGATCTCGCCGTCCAGTCCGACCACTGCTGACTTTCCATAGGCTTCGATTTTGTCACCGCCGCCTGCCAGAGTGATGATACGGTCGGTAAGTAGTTCACCCAAGTGCGGTCCGATGGAGTTAATTTCCGGTTTCAGTTCATCGACGTAGCGTCCTGACCACGGGTTGGTAATGACGGCAGCAACAGCGTACAAACGCCAGGGAGTTTGTGCTTTTTTAAAGCCTTCGGTCAGCACTTCTTCATCGAAGGTGACGAATTTGCGAATATCTGTCATTGCGCACTACCGCGGATGAATGGAAAATCCAACTATTGTCTTTTTCGGTGACACTGACAATCAATAATTTTGTGGTCATTGGCATTAGCAACGCTTATCCATAGATGCACTTACCGGCAACTCCGTTATGTCTCAATCACTTCCGCCACTTGGCTGGTTTCGCAGCTTTGAATGTGCTGCCCAGCACCAGAGCTTTACCGCAGCTGCGGAAGAACTGGGGCTGACACAGTCTGCGGTGAGTCAGCAGATCAGATTGCTGGAGAGTCGCCTGGGTTGTCGATTATTTGATAGAAAACCGCGAGGGATTACCCTGACCGACGACGGACGCCAGTTGTTGCCGGAAATTACCCGCGCCATTGACGCGTTGCGCTCGGCAACTCTGCCTTTCGAACAGGCCCGTACGGAAATACTGACTATTGCGACCAGTGTCAGTGTTGCGCAGTGGTTTCTGGCGCCTCGTTTGAGTGATTTTTTAAACGATTACCCGCAGCTGAATGTGAGGCTGCTGACTACGGTATGGCCGGATTCACTGGCCGACACTACCGACGTACAAATACGCTTCGGGGCCGGTGAGGGTCAGCCCGCACTGGGGCGTAATCGTCTGGTGCTGGTTGCCGCGCCTGCGCTGATTACAACGGAGCAGTTGCCATTAACTGATGAGGCGTTTCAGCAATATCCGCTGATACAGGCAGTCGGCACGTCTGACACCTGGGTAAACAGCGCGCATCACTTCCGCTACAACACGAATCCAGGTTCTGCTTTGTATGTTGATTCGCACGGGCTGTCAGTAGATCTGGCCCGCTCGGGCTCAGGCATTGCGCTAACCAGTGAACTCATCGCCTTGCCGCTGCTCGCCAGTGGTGAACTGGTGATGGTGAATCCGCTAACACCGGACTCTGTTGACGGGTACTTTATTAACGTGCCGAGCGCAAGCGGGGCCGAACCCGCCAGACAATTTGTGGCGTGGCTACAAGGAGAGGTCGAAACATTGATGCAGCAGCTTGACTGAACTTTACGCTACAGTGATTATTGCTTTAATCAAGGCACCCGAAGAGCGTTATGTCACGTGTTGTGGCGGGCCAGAAATCCCGCAAAAAACAATCTCCGTTCGAAAAACTCTGGGCTCGGGCTGCAAAGCTTAAACAGAAGAACGAAAAATTCAGTGCCGATCTGGATGCTTTGGTAGCGCGTATAGACCGGGAAATTAAACCACTCGAAGTTGAGCTGGTTGGCATTCAGATTCCATTGTTACAGAAGCTGCTGACACTGGGGCAGCGTAAGTCCATGACCAACTGGGAGCGCGAAACGCTCGATGAATGGATAAAAGAGCTCGTTGAGGAGACCCATCTGCACGGCCAGATTAACAATGAATTACTCGATGATATCGCCCGCTACGATGCGTTCAGGATGGGGATAACACTGGAGGACGACTCCATTGCGCCGCATCAGCAGTTTGTTGAGATGATGAAGCAGGCCGATGAAGCGCGCGCTGAGGAAATGAAACGACAGCACGAAGAGTTGCAAAAAGAGATTGAGGAATCCAAAGCCGAGCTTATCAAAGAGGCTGAGCGTCAGGTTGAACGCGAAATCGTGAGGATCCTGGGGCAGGAGCCAAAGCAGCCAGAGACACACAGCGCCACCTCGGATTTATGGGCTGACGAACTTGAAGTGGAGCTGCAACAGCAGCGAGCGGAATATCGCGCACGCAGTGAGCAATTGCGTGAGCAGTTAATGGCGCAGAAGATCGCTGATATCGACAGTGCGGATGGAGATTATCTCGATGATTTTGACTTCGAGCCTTTTACAGAAGCTTTTGGCGATGAAGAGGATTATTACGAAGACACTCCCCCGGACAATTCTCAGACAGCGCTGTCCAATGCGACCTTTCAACGTTTGTTTCGAGCCACCGCTGGAAAACTTCACCCTGATCGTGAGGTTGATGCAGAAGTGCGAAAGGATAAGCAGCAATTGATGGCTACGTTGCTCAAGGCCCGTAAAAAAGGAGATGTGATGACGGTGCTGGAGATGTATGAAACCTACGTCGGAGAGCATGAGGGCTTTTCCAAAGCTGATCAGAAAGCGCTGCTGGACTCACTCAGGCAGATGGTTGAAGAGCTGGAAGAACAGCAGGAGGAAATTTCTTACCAGAGTCCCATGCATGCAGCGGCCTATCATCTGTTTTATAGTCCCAGCAAGAAAAAAATTGAATTAGCGCTGGCAGACCGGGTTAAAGATATCAAGAAGCACGGAAAATTTATAAAAAGTCAGATAAAAAGCATTCGATCATTGAAGACTCTGAAACCACAGCTTGAAGAGCGCTATGAAATGATGGCTTTGGCAGAACCGACTTTTGAGGACTTTATAGATTTTATGGAGTCCGAGGGCATGAAGGCGCCGTTTTGAGATTTGAGCAAGGCGTTTAGCGGTATAGTTCTCCAGTGTTTTTTTGGCTGCGAATAGCAGATCGCGCTGTCAGCTGCTGAGTGCCGTAATGCATCGTTCTTTGCTGCCTGATTAGAGGATGAATTCCTCAGCCACGATAAACGAGCCCATGCCTACGAGGATAGAACCGGATAGGCGCTCCTGAGTTCGCTGCGTCTGGTGGTGTTTGTTCAGCCATGCAGCAACTTTATAGCTCGATACGGCAACCAGGATATCGCAGGGAAGTGCAGAGACTGTCACTATGATACCGAG
>CALLLY010000058.1 GCA_938008205.1 uncultured Granulosicoccaceae bacterium | reverse complement strand
ACCATCCGGCATTCTGGTAAAGCGCTGGTCCGGGTTTGAACGACTGGTACATTGGGTCACCGCGGTATCGTTTATCTGTTTGTCGATTACCGGTTTGAGCATGCTGCTGGGTCGTACGGTATTGCTGCCGCTGCTTAGCGGACTTGATGGCGGCAAAGCAGCGTTCGCTGCCTGGTCACAGTTTGCCATTCAGCTACATAACATTATGGGTCCGGTGTTGAGCGTTGGTATCGTACTGATGATTGTGATGTGGATCTGGTACAACTTTCCAGGACGTGGGGACTGGGCCTGGATTAAAGCCGGTGGTGGATTGATTGGTAATAAGCACCCGAGTGCCGGTCGCATGAACTTTGGTGAAAAGGTATGGTTCTGGGTAATTTGTACCTTCGGGCTGGTTGTTGTGATTTCCGGCATCGTGCTGGTGCTGCCTTCGTTTCCTGCTCTGGCTGAATATGTCCCCATGTCCTTCAATCGAGGCGACATGGCAGAAGCTAACCAGTTTCATATTATTGCCGGGCTAGTCTGGATGGCCATTGCAATCGGCCACATCTATATCGGTACGGCTGGCACTGAGGGCGCGTTGCAGGGAATGTCTACCGGCTATGTGACCGCTGAGTGGGCTGAGCAACACCACAACCTGTGGTTTGAAAAGCTGCGCCGCGAAGGCAAGGTGCCTCGTCGTCCGGAGCGCTATGCTCGCGGCCACAATGCGGTGCGTCAGAGATCGCTGTAGCAATTACTTGCCAGTCGATTAGAAAAATAGCGGGTATAGCCCGCTATTTTTTTGTCTGTAGTAAAATCCTGAGGTTCGTCGTCAGTTGTTGCCATTACACCGGGTGTTCGTTTGAGCAGCCTCATTAATCAGGGATTTCCATTGTTTTTCATGACGATAAAATTTGATTTTTTAACATCTGTTATGGCTCGATGGAGGCGTGTTAGTGGATAAGTTTCCGCAATCGGTCATCGACATGATGAACCAGGGTGGCTCGACGGTGACCTGCCTGCCTGTTCAACTGGATACAGAATCTGAACAAGCGTGGCAGAGCGCGTTTTTTTTCAGGCTTGGCGGGCAGGAGTCTCAGCGAGATATCCGCTTGTTGAAGAAAGCGACGGGGCCGTTTGCCGTCGGGATTGAGACCGATATAATCGAACACGCTAATGCCACTGTGGTATTGCTTCGTTTGCAGGTATTTACACAAAAAGAGAATCCGTTAATAGGTGAAGTGTTGCTGACCCCGGGAGGTGCTGAGACTCACTATGAGCTATTAGGTCTGCTTGGCGAGCAACAGACTCTCACGTGGTTTTTCTCAGATCAAAACTATCAGGTCATACATCAACAGCGGCAACCTCTGTCTAAGGAATGGCAGGAAGAGTTTCTTGCGCTGCGATCAGAGGCGTTTAAACGGGACTCGATAATTCGACTGGCTGGAAAGTACAGTGCACAGACTGCTTTCGCAGAAGTCGTGTCCAACTACGCGTTGCGTTAAATACTAATGCGTCAGTTATTTTTTGCGATAGTGGTTTGTTTTATGGCCAAGATTGCTCATGGGTCTGAACCTGTTACCTGGCAACGTGCTATTGATCGTGACGATATACAAGCGCTTTGGCGATTGCTGCCGGAATCCGATGTTCTGGAGACCAATGAAAAAGGTAAAACTGCCTTAATGTCAGCCGTAAGGCTGGGTGATGTAAAGCTGTATTCAGTGCTGAAGGAAAAAGGCCTTACGGTTGATGATCGCTCCAGTACCGGAGGCACTGTATTGATGTATGCCGCTTTAGGGAATCAACTGGATATGATTCGATCGGTCGTAGAAGAGAGAAACGATCAATCGTATCTCAATGCACAAAGCACCAATGGCTGGACTGCTTTGATGATAGCTTCAGCCAAGGGTTTTCAGTCATCTGTAAAGCTGCTGGTTGAGTTGGGAGCTGATCCTGCGCTTGCAGATGCATATCAGTGGAGCCCGTTGATGCGTGCTATAGATAATCGACATGGGCAGGTAGTACGTTATCTTTTGTCGCTACCTGATTTTGACTTAAATGCAGTTAATGAAAACGGGGCAACCGCCCTGCATGTGGCGGTATTAAAGGAAGATGCCGTATCTGTTGCGCTCTTGTTAAAAGCGGGGATAACCCGTTCTATTAAAGACTCAGGGGGAGCAACTGCCAGAGATATAGCTGTTAAAAATGGTTATCAAGAGATACTGAAGTTGCTTGAATCGACAGAATAATAATAAGCGCTATTACTTCTCTTGTGGTTGTACAAGTGAATGTAGAGTGGCCGGATCTTTGCCATCTATCGAGTCGACAACCTGTTGCGCTAGCTCTCGCCCGGCCAGATTAATATCCTCGAAAAATATCTCAATGTTCTTTCTGAATCGCGGCAGAATGTTGACCGATTGTTTGGCAACAATGTCGACTTCCTTGCCGATTGTGAGACCGGCTTTTTCAATCCCCGAGCACAAGGCAATAGTAGATCCGCCGCTGAGTGAGATCACGGCATCCGGCCGGTCTTTGTGACTGAACAGTTCATAGGCCCCTTGCTCTAGCCGGTCAAGAGAGTCTTCGATATTAAAATCAAGCATCCGGTATTCACTGAGGCTGTGTTTCTCCAGTGCCTTGCGATAGCCGGTCATCGCATGCTTGTGGAAGGTCAGGCTGTCAGGAGGGGCCAGCAGGGCGATACGCTT
>CALLLY010000057.1 GCA_938008205.1 uncultured Granulosicoccaceae bacterium | reverse complement strand
GCAATAGAACAGAGCACAGGAATCCTGGCACACGCTTTATGGGAACGCATATAGCAAGTTTAAACCAATGCGAATAACTGTGTTGCTCGATTCGTAGATGGCGTTCGGGACGTATGAAGGTGTGTGATGACCAACGGTTTGAGTGTCAGGTATCGGCGTCTACAGCAACAACAAACAATACGGCGTAGTCCTGCTTGTGACATGACGGTACCGATGGCATTACAGTACCTGGTGCAACTTTGAATTTTGATTGATCAGCATTGTGTGGTGTGCAGTCAGCGCCTGCTTCAGCAGGTGTGTAGCGCGCAGTACGACAGGGCATGTGTGTAACATCGTGCAGGGTGGCGCCATCGGCAAGCTCCCACCGCTGTTCGCCATTCTTATCCTTCGGAAACACGGTAAGTAGTGTGGTGACTTCGCGATCTCCGGTCACCAGATAGTTGCCGGCAGCCAGTTCGAATACAGGCTTCTCCATCAGTAAACCGTTTTCGTCCAGCCACCAGTCTTTGTTGTCAAACCGCCAATTGGCGTCTGCTTGTCCGCCGGCCGCTTCGAGCTTGTCGAAATTTCTTAACCAGACACCGCGCGGGCCGGGATCCTTTACCCAAATACCCCAGGTGTTTGCGTTAGTACCCTGCGTTGCTTCAGGTGCGCCAAGTGCTGCGATAAATTGCGTACGCACACGTTTGAGTTTTATCGGCTCACTGGCAAAAACAGGTGGTATTACGGCCGTTGTAACCAGAGCGATAACGAAGCGTGTCAGGGTTTTCATTGAGTTGATTCCGTGTGGCCTTAGCACAAAGCATACATTGCTGTGTGCCCGCCGCAAATTTAAAACCTGTTGCGGCGGCACTGAAAAGATGATCTGTGATAAAAACTCACTTTGCACATGTTTGATTATCAGTGTTCCTGACGCTTCAGGAATAGTATATTGACTGGCCAGCGACTAACAAAATCTCTTCTATGCCAAAATCCATTGAGGTGTCACCGAGTCGTTTTGGTGCCAGCGCTCGACTGAGCTTTCCTGAAATACCCGTTTATGCCTATAACACGCCGCTGACCGACGAGCGTCTCAGGCGTAGTGATAATTCATTGCGTGAAATATTGCGGCACATGCTGGTGCTGCGTGAATTTGAGACTATGCTGCATGCGATTCGCAGCCGCGGTGAGTACCAGGGTGTCGCCTGCGGTTACCGCGGACCTGCGCATCTTTCGGTAGGGCAGGAGGCGTCCGCAGTCGGTCTGGCACTTGCCCTGACTCCAGATGATCATATTTTCGGCAATCATCGTAGCCATGGAGAAGCGCTGGCCAAGGGGCTGGCGGCAATTCAACACTGCAACAACAATCAGCTCGGCGATAAGATGATGCAGCATCAGGCTCTGTTGCAGGCGACCGAGAAGGCTCTGGGAGGTGAGGACAAACAACTCGCTGAGCACTTTTTGCTGTTTGGATTTTTGTCAGAAATTCTAATGCGTGCGGTTGGGTTTAATCACGGCATGGGCGGCAGCATGCACGCGTTTTTTACGCCGTTTGGAATTTACCCTAACAATGCCATTGTCGGTGGGTCTGCGGGTATCGCAACCGGCGCTGCGTTGTACAAAAGAACACGGTCAGATGGCATCACTGTGAGTGTGACCGGAGACGGGTCAACCGGGTGCGGTCAGACTTTTGAAGCGATGAATTTTGCTGCGATGGCGCAGTATCAGACGCTTTGGCAGGATTCATCGGCGTCTGGTTTACCAACACTGTTTTATTTCAATAATAATTTTTATGCGATGGGCGGACAAACTATTGGTGAGACTATGGCGTGGGATCGTCTCTCCAGAATTGGTGCGGGCGTTAATGCCCAGGCGCTTCATGCCGAAACTATCGACGGCACAAACCCCCTGGCCGTTGCTGACGCTGTTGAGCGCAAGCGAAAGTTGTTGCTTGAAGGTGCTGGCCCTGCGCTGCTTGATGTTGAGTGCTATCGCTATTCCGGACACTCAACCAGTGATGCCAACGCGTATCGGTCGCGTGAGGAAATGAACGCATGGCAGCAGCACGATGGTATAGAGCGATACGCCGCGGCTTTGCAGGAAGAGGATATTCTTGGCAGTGATGATCTTGCGGAAATGCGTCGTGAAGTGACAGACCTGATTGTCAGAGTGTTGAGTGCCGCAGCCGATACCACCAACGCGCCTGTTGTTGAACCACCGTCGATGATTGGCGGGCTGATGTTTAACAATACCCGCCATGACATTTCAGACAATCCACAGGCAGATGTAGACCTCAAAGCCTGCGGTCGTATCCGTCAAAACGGGAAAAAATCGCGCAAAGGAGTGGATGGTCAGGGAAAACAACTATCACCTATGCGTGCAATCACGCTTCGAGATGCATTGTTCGAATCGGTGTTGTATCACATGCTGCGCGATGAAAAACTGATTGCCTATGGGGAAGAGTGCCGCGAATGGGGTGGTGCGTTCGGGGTATACCGGGGATTGTCCGACTTGTTTCCTAATCACCGGTTGTTTAATGCGCCAATTTCGGAGGCGACAATAGTATCATCTGCCGTCGGTTATGCGATGGAAGGTGGACGTGCACTGGTAGAGTTAATGTATGCCGACTTTATCGGGCGCGCCGGTGATGAAATATTTAATCAGTTGTCCAAGTGGCAGGCTATGTCGGGTGGCAGGCTGCAATTACCCGTGGTTTTGCGTTGCTCTGTGGGTAGTAAGTATGGTGCTCAGCACTCACAGGACTGGTCGTCACTGGTGGCACATATTCCCGGGTTAAAAGTGGTGTATCCCGCCACTGCGTATGATGCAAAAGGCTTGCTGGCAGCAGCACTTTCATCAAATGATCCGGTCGTGTTTTTCGAAAGTCAGCGCCTTTACGATACAACAGAATGCCTGCGTAGCGACGGCGTCCCTGCAGAATATTATCAGCTTCCGATAGGTGAGCCTGATATCAAACGTGAAGGGGATGCGCTGACTCTGCTGACTATTGGCCCGTGCCTTTATCCGGCGTTAGAGGCAGCGGAGCAATTGGCCGAACGCTATCAATTGCAGGCAGAGGTGATTGATGCGCGCAGCCTGGTGCCGTTTGATTACGAAGCCGTGGTGAAATCTATAGAGAAAACCGGCCATATTATGATTGTCAGTGAAGCGTGTGAGCGTGGTAGTTTTGCCACTACACTGGCCGCTAACCTGACCCGCTATGCGTTCAGGAAACTCAAGTCTGCGCCGGTGGTGCTAGGTGCGCCCAACTGGATAGTGCCCGGGGCAGAAATGGAAGCAACCTATTTTCCACAAAGTACCGATATTATCGCCCTGGTTGCGCAGCAGTTCTACCCGGATGCCGATATTGATACCGTCTCTCACAGAGAGTCAGATACCTGTTCACTTGCAAAACTTGGTCTTTGAAAAATGCAAACTCCGATTGTAATGCCCAGTCTGGGAAACGACGCTACCGAAGCACAGGTGGATGAATGGCTGGTGAAAGTAGGCGATGAAGTCGAGGCGGGTCAGCCGGTGGTGTTGGTGACTACGCCGAAGGTGTCTATGGAACTCGAAGCCCCGGTCGCCGGCAAGCTGCTCAGCCAGTTGGTTGAAGTGGATGATCTGATAGAAGAGGGGCAAGATCTGGGAATGATCGGTTAGTGCTGTCGTTAACGCAGTGGGGCGGCGCTGGTGATGCTGCGGTTTTTCTTCATGGTTTTGGTGCAGACAGCCAGAGCTGGGTGGCCAATGTATCCGCGGTCACTCAACATTGCACAGTGGTTGGTGTAGACCTGCCCGGACATGGTCAGTCGCACGCTGTGTTGTCAGCGCCAACACTTAATGGCATCGCCGATCAGGTTGCGGTTGTTCTGGAGGATTACTCGCCCTGTCACTTAATCGGCCACAGCCTGGGCGGCGCTATTGCTATGTTATGTGCAGAGAAATTGCCCTTGTTGTCGCTGAGTCTGATTTCCCCTGCGGGCCTCGGGCAGGGAGTGCAGGATCGATTTATTGACAGCCTCACCGCACTGGAAAACGATGCAGAGGCAAAACAGTTGCTGCGGTCAATGGTCTGCAACAAACGATTAATCTCTGATGTTGTGGTCACACGGTTGCTGGAGCATTTAAAAACCACAGGCGTTCGAGAAAACCTGCGGCGGATCGGCGGTGCTATGCAGCAAAGCGGTGATGTTCAGTCACAATCAGATTTACACCGGGCGATTTCGACAATCCAGGCTCGCGATATCCCCCGTCAGGTTTTCTGGGGTCTGCAGGATACGATCAATCCACTTCTGGATGCCGATGCAGCGTCTTTTGGTGGCGAATGGCACCTGTTCGATAATTGCGGACACTTACCGCAGATAGAGCAATGGTCAGGTTATAATGATGCGCTGAGCAAATTCATTACAAACTAAAAGGTAATTCCAGTGTATCTATGTTGTGGCGATGCGTTGTTTGACATGTTCGCCGACAAGTCCGGAGGCTCATCAGTTGCGCTCTCCGGCCACGTTGGCGGCTCACCCATGAATGTAGCCACCGGGCTGGCTCGCTTTGGCCATCACTCGCGCTACTTCACCAAATTATCATCAGATCTGTTCGGGCGTCGAATGCGTTTACACTTCGACAATAACAACATTGATGTAACGCACTGCCTGCAGACAGACCTGAATACCACGCTTGCAATTGTCGAAACACGGCCGGATGGATCTGCCGCCTATGTGTTTTATACCGATAATACGGCTGATGTCAGTATCGACACATCAGAATTACCTGCAGAATTACCGGATGATATTAAGGTGATTCATTTCGGTTCTTACAGCACGGCAGTTTCTCCGACGTCAGAAGCATTGATGGCGCTTGCCGCGCGTGAAAGCAAACACAAATTGATCAGTTACGATCCTAATCTGCGACCTACCATCGAACCGGATATTGAGAAGTGGCAAGCCGTTTTTACAGGCTTTGCCGGCAGTGCGGCCGTGATTAAAGCAAGTGATGAAGACATCAGCACGCTGCTTGGAAAAAATCGTCAAGATCAATTTGTGGCCGATTGCTTCGATCATGGAGCACAACTGGTTTTTATCACTCGCGGACCCGATGGTGCCAGTGGATTTAGTGCTGCAGGAGAAGTTGCCAACGTCGATGGTGTGTCAGTAGATGTTGTTGATACGGTGGGTGCCGGCGATACTTTTCAGGCCAGTATCCTGCACTGGCTTGCTGCAGAAAATCATATCGCAGACACAGCGCAAATCGAAGGCATTGTGGATCTGCAGGCGTGTATGACGTTTGCGGTTAAAGCTGCCGGGGTGACATGTACACGCAGTGGTGCAGATCTGCCCACGCTTGCAGAAGTGCTATAGACAGGTGGCCCTGCTAACAGGCTTTAGCACTGGCTGACGTGCCTTTGTGAAGTTGTTGACATACGATATTCTGTAGTCAAACATCAACGCATCTGCAGGCTCCCTGCTAACTCGTTTGTCTAAGGACGAGCAAATCATGTCTCATGTCTTTCCCCGCCATTGCCAGTCGGACTTTCCAGTTGCCATGACAGGCGACGGGTGCTACCTGATCGATGAAACTGGTAAGCGCTATTTTGATGGCTCAGGCGGGGCGGCGGTCTCGTGTCTCGGCCACTCCAATCAGCGCGTGAAGCAGGCCATGGTTGAGCAACTCGATCAACTGGCGTTTGCGCACACCGGCTTTTTTACGTCGCCACCCGCCGAAGCGCTGGCGGATGTTCTGATCGAGCATGCGCCGGGTCAACTTGACCGGGTGTATTTTGTCAGCGGTGGTTCCGAGGCGGTGGAAAGTGCGATCAAGCTAGCACGGCAATTTCATATCGAAAATGGAGAGCCTCAGCGGCAGCATCTGATTGCGCGACGCCAGAGCTACCACGGCAATACGCTGGGTGCGCTTGCTGTCGGCGGTAATGCATGGCGTCGACAACAGTTTGCACCATTACTGGTTGATGTCAGTCATATTGCGCCGTGCTACGAATATGCAGAAAAACAAGACACTGAAACCTTGAGCCAGTATGGCGATCGTGTTGCCGGAGAACTCGAAAGTGAGATCGAGCGCCTTGGTGAAGACAAAGTCATGGCCTTTCTTGCTGAACCGGTCGTGGGTGCCACCCTTGGTGCGGTGCCCGCCGTTGAAGGATATTTTAAACAGGTGCGAGAGATATGTGATCGTTACGGCGTCTTGCTGATTCTTGATGAAGTGATGTGTGGTATGGGCAGAACAGGCCATCTGTTTGCGTGTGATGCGGAAGGAATTGCACCAGATATACTATGCATTGCAAAAGGTCTGGGGGCAGGTTATCAACCTATCGGTGCAATGCTTTGTACGGATAAGATCTACGGAGCGATACAACACGGCAGTGGATTTTTTCAGCATGGACACACCTATCTTGGTCACCCGGTCGCTGCAGCGGCCGCACTTGCGGTAGTCAATGAGTTGTTGGATAACAACCTGATGGCACAAGTGCAGAGTCGTGGTGACTACCTTGAAACGGCCCTGCGAACCAGATTTGGACAACACCCCAATGTGGGTGATATTCGGGGTCGAGGATTGTTCCGGGGGATCGAATTCGTTGCCGATCGAGCCACTAAACAACCTTTTGATCCGGCTTTTGGCGTTGCGGCGAAACTAAAAAAGGCTGCGTTTGCCAACGGCTTGATTTGTTATCCGATGCCGGGCACCCGGGATGGCAGGCAGGGTGATCATATGTTATTGGCACCACCTTTTATTGCCAGTGAGGCAGAACTCGAATCTGCCCTGGACGTCCTCGAACAGTCGGTTGATCAGGTACTGCACAGTATTGCCTAGATTCCTCAATTGTCATTCGGCTGCCTAATGAATCACATTAGAGCAATTAGCGTCGGTAATTTAACGGAAGCCTTTGTTCGGTACTATCGCCGTCACCTGACAGGCACTTGCCAGCTGAAATAACACGGTGGCAGCAGCAGGCACGGGAATTGATAAAGCAGCCTGTACGTGTATAGGTTAAACAATGACCGGTTTTCAGGAACTAATGGCGTCCAATGGCAGGCGCGAGCAAGCAAGTTTGCTCAAGGAGAGGCAGCGACCGCTGGCCTTTTTACTTGTACTGCTGCTTGCCCTGTTGTTATTGACGTGGCTGATGATTTCTTACAGCCAGGACCGCTTAATAGAGTTTAAATCGCTGCAGACTGCCGAGGTGGTAGCGACACAGGCAACCTCCGCCAGATCGGTCTACTCTCAGTCTGTGGTTGCGAAGCTGCGTCGCGATGGATTTGACGCGAGTACCAGCTCCGATCAGATTCCCGGAGCGGTTCCAATCCCTGCGCAGTTTCTGAAGAATCTTTCACATCAGTCCAGTGAACAAAGTAATGGGCAGTACCGTTATCGACCCCTAAGTAAATGGAATATGAGTCCGGATCAGGGCCTGAAAGACGATTTTCAGTTCTGGGCCTGGAGCGAACTGGAAAAACAAAACTACAATGTCGACGAGGCCTCCCGAACCTGGGAACCGGTGTGGCGAATTGAAGAAAATGACGATGGTAAGGTTTTGCGTTATCTGTATCCGGATCCAGCCAGCGGGGCCTCATGTGTCAATTGTCATAACGCATTAGAGAAACAACCGGAGATCATTCAGATAAGAATGGACAACGGTGTCAAACCGGGAAGAGTCTGGAAGCTGAATGACCTGATGGGCGCGCTCGAAGTCACCGTTCCGTTGAAGAAGTCATCGGAGTTTGCCGCCACACAAACGCGCAATGGGCTGTTTATTTTTTCCGGTGTGACGCTAGTCGGACTGATGCTGGTAGCAGCATTCACAGTAATCGATGCATTTCGAACTCGCACAATGACTCGTAAGCTTGAGCATCAGGCGACGCATGATTTTCTGACCTCACTACCTAACCGGTCAGGCTTTGAACTGTCACAGCAGACTGTACTTGAAACACACGATTTAAATGATACTTCACATGCCATCATGCTACTTGATCTGAATGATTTTAAGCGTATTAACGATACGCTGGGTCATGAAGTTGGCGATGGTGTTCTGGTTGAAGCGGCGAGAAGACTGCAAACCGTGATCGGCGACAATGACCTGGTTGCCCGACTTGGTGGTGATGAGTTTGCTGTACTACTGAGGCAAACCAACCGGCAGCAGGCCGCTGAAATCGCAGCAAAGTTAACTCGGGCTTTTGATCAGGAATTTGTCGTTGACAGTTATCGGCTTCAATCGCGTGCGAGTATCGGTATAGCTATGATGCCGGACGATGCAACAGAATCCAAAGAAGCGCTTAGATGTGCGGATGTAGCGATGTATATTTCGAAGAAAGGCAGGATAGATCATAGTTTCTACAACAGAGACAACGATAAAAATCACCTGACTCTGCTGGCGGTCATAAATGATTTTAGAACTGCACTACAGAATGATCGACTCTCGCTGGTATATCAGCCGAAGTTTGATCTGAATCTGGGCGTTGTTAGTGGCGTTGAGGGGCTTTTGCGTTGGGTGCATCCAGAGCATGGTGCTATTGCACCGGATGAAATTGTCCCCATTGCGGAGAGGTGCGGGCTAATTTCTGAATTGACAACCTGGAGTCTTCGTACCGGGTTGAGGCAACTAAAGGAATGGCTGCCTCAGTATCCACAGTTAACAATAGCGGTTAATCTATCTGCCCGTATGCTTAATGATCAGAGCACGGTTGGATTGATACTAAAATGCCTCGATGAGGCCGGACTCACTGCGGACAAGCTAACTATTGAAGTGACCGAGAGCTCGGTAATGGTAGATCCGGCGTGCGCCGAACGCATACTTGCCGAGTTAGACGAAGCCGGCGTGGTTTTATCAATTGATGACTTTGGTACCGGTTATTCATCTTTATCCTACCTGCACAGGCTGCCGGTCAAAGAATTAAAGCTCGATCAATCGTTTGTTAAAAATCTGTCTGAGGGTGGCAAGGAATCGATTATTGTCAGTGCGACACTGGAGCTTGCCCGGGAGCTGGGTTTACAGACCGTTGCTGAAGGGGTGGAGAATCAGCACACCCTTGACTTGTTATGTCGGCTGGAGTGCGACGCTATTCAGGGGTTTTACCTGTGTCGTCCCAAGTCTGCCGCAGAGTTAACTGCGCGATTTCCGGGATTGAATTTACTCGCCAGCACCATTGCCTTTGGTGAGAGAAAGCACGCTGCCTGATAAGTTTCACTGAAGTCCCGTTTGGTGCTTTTTCATAGCAACGGTTTAGCACGTTGTGTGTCCTGTAATGGATTCCAGCAGAATTTCCCACCTCACCTGTT
>CALLLY010000056.1 GCA_938008205.1 uncultured Granulosicoccaceae bacterium | reverse complement strand
AGAGCTTGGACCGGTGTTTGTAAAGTTTGGACAAATGTTATCCACCCGTCGGGATTTGCTACCCGATGACATATCCGACGAGCTTGCCTTGTTGCAGGATAGCGTGGCGCCGTTTGCCTCTTCCACTGCAGTTTCCATAGTGGAAGAGTCTCTGGGGCAGCCTGTCGATCAGCTTTTTCTTAAGTTTGATAACGAGCCGCTGGCAGCAGCTTCCATTGCACAGGTGCATAGTGCAGTTCTTGAAAATGGAGACGCGGTCGTTGTGAAAGTGCTGCGACCGGATATCGAGCAAACTATAGCGCGCGATATTTCACTGATGCATCTGCTGGCGTTAATGATGACCTGGTTCTGGAAAGACGGCGTTCGTTTACGCCCCAGAGAGGTTGTGCGCGAATATGAAAAGACAATCTTCGACGAACTGGACATGCAACGTGAGGCTGCCAACGCCACACAAATGCGCAACAACTGCAAGGATACAACAGATCTCTATATTCCTGAGGTTTACTGGGACTACACGCGAGACCGCGTGTTAGTGCTGGAACGTATACAAGGGGTGCCGATTTCGGACGTTGCGACACTCCATGAACACCATGTGGATATAGAAAAACTTGCACAACGTTGTGTAAATATATTTTTCACGCAAGTGTTTCGCGACAATTTTTTCCATGCCGATATGCACCCTGGCAATATCTTTGTTTCCACAGAAAATCCACTGGATCCGCATTGTATCGCTGTTGATTTTGGCATTGTGGGCACGCTGACCGAACAGGATAGACACTACTTATCTCAGAACCTGCTGGCGTTTTTCGAGCGCGACTATCATTCTGTGGCCAGACTGCACATCGACAGTGGCTGGGTGCCGGCAGATACTCGTGTTGAGGAGTTCGAGTCTGCAATCCGCACCGTTTGTGAGCCAATATTTGAAAAACCACTGGAGGAGATTTCCTTTGGGCAGGTGCTGTTACGGCTCTTTCAAACGGCGCGTCGCTTTAACATGGAAGTGCAGCCGCAGCTGGTACTCCTACAGAAAACCCTGTTGAATATAGAAGGTCTTGGCAGACAGTTATATCCGCAGCTGGATTTGTGGGCGACTGCCCGACCCATTTTGAAACGCTGGGTGGTAGAGAATACCGGGCCATTATCGATACTCAAAGAGATTCGAAAAAACGCTCCCGAGTGGGGTCGATTGCTGCCACAGGTACCCATGCTGATGCACCAGTTTGTCGAAAATGGTGCGTCCCGTCAGCAGCCGGACCGGTTTGCTCAGCAAACCCGCCCATTAATCTTCAGTATCTGTGCTGCAACCTTTTTTGTTTCTGCTGTACTGGTCGTGCTTCACAGCGCCGGGTCGTCCTTTTGGGCGCTGATTTTTCTACTAGCATCGATTTACTGTTTGTATCTTGCGCTCAGGCGTCCCGGGTAACAACAGGCCATTGATCTTTAACAATCAATTGTCAGTGTTTTTTTCCTGCTGGGTTTTATCGGTAATTTGTTTCAAAACACTGGCAAGCTCAGAGTCATCTCTGAAGTGAATATGCAGTGGCTCTTCACGAAATTCCAGTTCCTGATCGAGCTCCAGTCTAAATCTATACAGCTGACAATTCAGTTGATACAAACCAGCTTCGAACCTTGCGGTTTCGCGGTAGGCTGCCATCGGGTCAGTTTTCAATGGCGTTTTCTCCGGCTGATCGCCGGCGTCGAGTAAATCACTTGCACTGATGACACTGTCGTCGACTTTCTTTGTCAGCATAGGGATTGCGTCTGCATTAGTTTCATCATTGGCAGAGTGCAGGGCGCGGATATCAGTCACCATCAACGCTTTGAACTTGTGCAGAATGTTGCTCAGATCACTGATCCGCTGGTCGAAATCACCGCGGATTTCACGTTGCAGGGATGTCAGTTCACGAGTGATGCGGCGGGATTTCTCTCTGTGCTCATTGCGGCTGAAGTCTGGCTGTGCGCCACCAACGGATGGTTTTGGCATCTGGGAACCCGGTAAAAAATAGTCAACACGCAAAGTGCGCTTCAATGTGTTTGCTATCGGCCACTGGCATTGACGGTTGAATGAGAAAATTGACGCAAACACCATGCTTTGTGTGCAGTTCGATGTAAAACAGGCCGTTTTAGTCTGTATCAGTGCCAGATTTGTGTCGTCCTGACTACTTGTGCCGCAAACACACGCATAGTGCTAAACAGGCCTGTGTCACAATGCGGTTATTTTCTGCAGGAGTCATCCGATGTCACTGACACAAAGTCTGGCAAGCGATGTTGTGCTGACCGATCATGTTAGCCACGCAAGTGTTCGCAGTGCTTATTCTGCTGAGGCGAACGCGGTACTGTCGATGACACAGGCAGAGGCTGCGCTGGCAGAAATTAGCGCCTGGCCCGGTTATCAGCCCACGTCATTACGAGAGCTCGACAAACTGGCTGAACACACTGGCTGTAGTGGTGTCTGGTACAAGGACGAGTCAGAGCGGTTTGGTCTGGGGAGTTTCAAAGCGCTGGGTGGTGCTTATGCCGTGTTGTGTCTGGTCGCGCAGGAGTATCAGCGTCACAACGGTGAAAGCATTTCGCTGGGCGATATTCGCAATGGTGATTATCAGACCTTTACCAGCAAAATGATGGTCACTACGGCAACCGATGGTAATCACGGCCGATCAGTGGCATGGGGTGCAGCCAATGCCGGATGCCGGTGTCGCATCTATATTCATCGCGATGTCAGCGACGGACGTAAAAAAGCCATGGAAGCGTTTGGAGCTGAAGTAATCAGAATTGACGGAGACTATGACGATTCCGTTCGTCTATGTGCTGAGGAGTCTGCTGAAAACCACTGGTTTGTGGTTTCGGATACTTCTTATGAAGGATATATGGATGTGCCACGAAATGTGATGGCCGGCTACACCGTAATGGCCGGTGAAATACTTGAGCAGCAGCAAACGCCCTTTACCCATGTGTTTATACAAGCCGGCGTTGGCGGTCTGGCAGCGGCGGTCTGTAGTCGATTGTGGATGCAAAGTGGTGTGAATCGCCCGCGTTTTATTATTGTTGAATCTCAACACGCAGACTGCTGGCTAAACAGTGTTAAGGCCGGCCGGCCCGAAACTGTGGCGATTGATGTCGAGACTGTGATGGCGGGTCTTTCCTGTGGTGAAGTGTCGGCGTTGGCGTGGCAGGTGATGCAGGGCTGTCTGGATGATGTTGTCACACTGGCAGATACTGAAGTCGCCGCAGCCATGAAACTTTTTGCCAATGGCGATATGGGCGGGGGCAATATTGAGGCAGGCGAATGTGCTGTGCCAGGCGCGCTGGCGTTAATGGCCATCTGTAAAGATAAAGATCTACAGGCGAAATTCGATATCGATGCCGACAGCCAGGTGTTGCTGTTCGGTTGCGAGGGTGCGACTGACGAAACAGTTTATCGTGCGCTGCTCGATTCTGTTCAGGGGCGCGGTTAACTGGTTTCACAGGGTAAATCATGGTTACTCAAATTACTTCACCTGAGACTGTTCATCGTGGATTTACTGCGCAGGAGTTTGCGCATCGAACAGAAATTCTCCAGCGACAAATGCAGTCACGCGACGTTGATATCATCCTGTTCACTACCGAGCCGGATGTGCGCTATTACAGCGGTTTTTTTACGCAGTTCTGGCAAAGCCCGGCACGACCCTGGTTTTTACTGATTCCACAAACCGGTGCACCGGTTGCGGTGATTCCGTCGATTGGTGAAACGCTGATGTCGAGTACCTGGGTTAAGGATATCCGCTGCTGGTCTTCCCCGCATCAGACGGACGACGGTATCTCACTGCTGGCTGATACGATTACCGCACTGGCTGGACACCAGGGCAGCCTTGGTATGCAGCACGGGCGTGAGTCATCTCTGAGAATGCCGCTTGCCGATTACCACACCTTGCTTGGAAAGCTTGCGGGGTTTACGCCGGTGAATGTGTCAGACATTGTGCAGGCACAACAACAAGTGAAGTCTGACGCCGAAATAGAAAAAATTGCAGCAGCATGCCAGGCCGCTGGTAAGGCCTTTCAGGGGTTACCGCAGTGGGCTGCGGTTGGCATGACAGAACGCGCGATCTTTCAGCAATTCAAACAGCGTTGTATGGACCATGGGGTTGATGATGTCAGCTACCTGGTCGGCGTGGCAGCAGCCGACGGTTACGATGACATCATCGCACCGCCTGGCGATAAAGCAGTAGCAGCGGGCGATGTTCTGATACTCGATACCGGTTGTACGGTGGATGGCTATTTCTGTGACTTTGATCGTAATTTTGCGTTTGGAACTGTAGACGGTGCGACTGCGCAGGCCTACCGGACGACTCATGAATCCGTAGAGGCTGCACTGTCTGTGGTGCGCCCGGGGGTCACCTGTGCCGAAATCTACAATGCGATGCAGAACGTGCTCGATCCCCAGGGTGTGGCGGACGCCAACTCGGTAGGTAGAATGGGGCACGGGCTGGGCATGCAACTGACAGAGTCACCGTCAATTACACCATTTGACCAGACGGTGATGCAACCAGGTATGGTGATGACACTAGAGCCCGGGCTTGCTTACGGTGATGGCCGTATGATGGTGCACGAGGAAAATATCGTGATTTGCGAGGGTGGTGCACGGTTGTTAACGCAACGGGCAGAAGCGGAAATTGTGATAATCTGACGCCGGAATTTTAAGTCTTCGCGGAAGAGCGACCCGATCCGGTGACGGGTCCGGATTTCAAATCCGGTGAGACGCGTCAGACGTGTCTGGTGGGTTCGACTCCCACGCTCTTCCGCCATCCATCAGTGAATCTGTGCTCGGTTTGGAATAATCCTGTTTCGTTTCCGGTGACTCGTTAAGTTGTCGTGAAGACCGTCGTAATAGTAGGAATATTCCGTAATTCATGAAGAGTTGCCGACATGACCCGATCATCCGATTCGTTTTTCCCGCTCGCTCTGCTTCGCGACAAGACGTTTCAAGCCCGCGAAATTCGCCGGGTTATCGCCTTTGCCACGCTCTACCTGGTACTCACCACAATTATGCTGGGCGTGTTTTATCATCACATGCTCGGGCAGCTGGTATCCGGCAAGGCGCCAATGCTCTTTGTGTCTGAAGACATGGCAATGCTCAATGAACAAATTCCGAGCCTGTCCAGCGTGCTGGGGCAATGGATTGTGATGATGATGGTGATGAATATTATTGTTACCAGCATGATCAGCATCTACATCATACGTAAGCTCGGTCAGCCATTGATGGCGGTTAAACGTGCGTTGCGCGAAATCGGTGAAGGCAAGCTCAATGTCAGAATGCGGGCGTCCGACGATGACGAGTTTGGCGAAATTACACAGGCTCTGGCCAACGCAGTACAAAGCATCAATCGCCATGTGGCAACCGCTAAAAACGAGATGGATCAGATTGAATCACTGCGGCAGCAGCCTGCTGCAAATGCGGAGGAGCTGGATACCTCGCTTACCAATTGCAAAATTGCACTGGATTACTTCGTTACCGATTCCGGCGATCAGTCGACGACTACTGCGTAGGCAACTGATCAGAGGTGTGGTTGTGGCGGCGATGGGAACAGATCAGTGATGAATAACAAAACTAACAAGAAAATCACTAACAGACTGACAAAGCGAACAGGCTTGAGTCTGCTGACGGCAGCGTTGATTGCCGGTTGTGTGGCAGAGGAAGAGAGTGCCAAGCGTGAATCGGATGGAGATGTTGTCGGTTTGCAGATGTCTTTGTCAGACTATCGATTTGGTGTACAGGATGTTGGCAGTGAAACTCCGCAGGTCATTTATTTAAGGAATGTGGGTGTTGATACTTATCCAATCAACAGTGTGATGATTGGTGGCGAGAATGCTGAGGATTTTACAGTCGCTGTACAGGAGGGTGTTACCCTCGAGCCCGGTGATAAAATAAATCTCAATGTGGCTTTCGCCCCCGTTGGTGAAGGGCAACGCGTCGCCTCACTGGATATTGACTACAGTGTTATTGAAGGCATTGGATCAAACTTAATTGAAGCTCGATACTACAACGCTCGCTCAATAGAAGATGCCGGTGACAATGTTGCCGCAGCACAGGAGTATCGGGATTACTTAAACGAAGGTTCTACCACCGATAACAAAGCTCGCGCCATGATTAAACTGTCGTTGCTTGAAGAAGCCGATGTTTATGGCATAGGGAAAGATTTTAACCTGTACAAATCTGCCTTAAATCTGCGGGACGATGGTGATATTGACGGATCTGTGAATGCGCTAAATCAGTTGATCAATGAGTATAGCGACAGCTATTTGATTGACGATGCCAAGTACATGCTTGGCTACATTCAAATGGTGGATCAGTCCAACTATGCGCAATCAATTGCACTGATGCAGGACGTTGTGGATCAGTATCCTGACAGCAACTACTATGACACCGCGTTGTACAGCCAGGGCCTGGCCGAGTATGAACTGGGTAATGTGGAAAAGTCTGAAGAGATTTTTACCTCTTTACGTGAAAGACACACCGGCGTGCGCCTCGGGTTGTTCGAAATGCGTTGGCCTAAAGACAACTATGTCTCGCGAATCTGGTTTGATAAAGCTGATGAGCAGCTTGCTTCTATAGAGCAAGAACAAGAGTCGTAATCTCGCGCACATAGCAGTGCGTTACGCTGCTATTTCCATTCGGGTAGTTGATCGAAAGTTTGTTCTGCCAGTTGTTTGGTATAGCGATGAATCTTCTTATGATCTGGCATCCAGCCGTTTAAAAACCGGTAGAAATCCGTCCACGCCAACGCGTAAAGTGACCGCCATTCCTGTACAACGGATGCCGCCTCTTTAGCGTAGTTGTTTTGCAGCGCACGGTTAAGCGTATTGAAGTAACGACCCAGCAGTGCATCTTCGTAATCGATGCACTCGTCTTCAGAGAAACAGCTGCCTATAAAATAGGCGACGTCCTTGATTCCACAGCCCCCACCGATGTACTGGAAGTCGACAGCAGCGACTGTGTTGTTGTTGCTAAAACAGAAGTTAGCCACCTTGGCATCTCCATGTACCAGAGTTTGATACCGGCACTGATTCAAAATCTGATCAATTAGTTGGGCATGCTGCTTTAGTGGTCCGTCTTGCATGGCCTGGTATTCGTCAGGTCTGGTGTCCAGATGCCAGTAGCAGCCCGTGGCCCATAATCCATCGGGCTCGGTATGTAAAAACACAGCATGAAAATTTGCCAGCCAGTCCAGACATGCGAACGCCTGGTCAACTTGTAGAGATTGAAAACGCAATGGATATCCAGCGGCGTCCAGGTCTTGAAGAAGTAGCCAGCGTTCCAGCCTGGATTGTTCGCTGGTCAGAAACAGAGGTACCTGGCAATCGGATGTGCAGCGATTACTGTAATGCTGATACCAGTGAGTTTCGACCTGGTAGGATTTCAGTTTCCGTTGTGTGGCGAAATCGCTTTGCCAGCCACGCGGATGAGTGGAGTCAACGGGAGGATTAACGTGCTTTACAATAAGGGTGGTGTTATCAGTGGCTACACGAAATAGTGAACCAAAGCCGCTCCAAAGTGATTGAACGGTCTCGAGTTTCTGTGGATTTCCGCAACCACTGACGTTAGCGGCAAGCCGCTGCCAGACAGTTGTCGAGTCAGATTTATCGATCATTGATTTGGGTCATTTTCCGAACCATAAGGCGATTTACACCGATGCAATGTCACGTTAATGTGTGGGGCGCTCTTCGCACGAGTTTAGCAAACGCATCAGAATACTTTCCTTTGTTATGAAGCTGGTGGAATAAAGTGTTTCTGGTTTGATCATCGCTATCTGGTAAATCATGAATAAACCCGCCGTACCACGCATTGAATGGCTAACACTGTTGCTGCTGTTAATACATTATCTGGCTTTTGTGCTGGTTTGTATGTTTTATCATCACCTACCGTGGTGGGTGGTGCTGTTTGTCGGTGCCTACCTTGTTGCTTTACATGGCTCTTTGCAACACGAGGTAATCCACGGTCATCCTACTCGCAACAGGATGCTGAATGAGATTCTGGTTTTCCCCGCCATCGGGCTATGGCTGCCTTTCGATCTATACCGGGATTCCCATCTTAAGCATCATATTGACGACCGGCTGACTGATCCGTTTGAAGACCCTGAATCTTACTTTGTAGCCTCAGCGCAGTGGCAGTCTCTGGGTCAGTGGCAGCGTACCTGTTACTGGATTCGTAATACCGTGCCCGGACGATTGGTGTTTGGTCCGGTGTGGGCTTGCCTGTGCATTTATCGAGTGGAAATAACCCGTCTGATAAACGGTGATACCGGTCATTTAAAGCTTTGGCTGAAGCATCTGCTGGCAGTTGCGCTGGTTATTGGGTGGCTTCGTATCGTTAACATTTCATTGGTCGAATATATTGTGTTATTCGCCTATCCGGGCCTTGCGCTGTCTATGTTGCGATCATTTCTGGAGCATCAGGTCGATGAAAACCCTGCTCGCCGAACTGTGGTTGTTAAAAGCGGCAAGGTGATGGGGTTATTGTTTTTAAATAATAACCTGCATGCTCTGCATCATGAGCAACCGGCATTGCCGTGGTATCAATTGCCGCACGTCTGGCAACAGACCTCCAGTGAGATCCTAGAAAGAAACGGAGGCTACTTTTATCACAGCTATTTTCAGGTCATAAAGAAATACTTTTTCTCACCCAAGGCACATCCGCGACACCCGTTCATTTAGT
>CALLLY010000055.1 GCA_938008205.1 uncultured Granulosicoccaceae bacterium | reverse complement strand
CCCAAAGTGTCCGGTATTCCCGCCAACTTTCTAGCCGCCAGCCTGATTGAAAACGGCATCGATATCGAAGCGGCGACTAATCCGGACATCGATCTCGGCAAGGAACTCGACGATGCCAAAGCCTGGAAAACCGTTTGGTCTCCCGGGCACGGTGTCGGCAACATTGATGACAATCCATCGGTAGCGCTTCTTTGTAAACGCCTTGCTGAAGAGTACCAGGCAAGCCTTGCCAACCTGAACAACCTATAGCCGGAGCACTAACATGTCCGTAGTCATCAGTACCACGAAGGACGGCATTTGCACATTAGCGATGAACCGACCGGAAAAGCTCAATGCACTCAACCGGGAGATGTATACCGGGCTGACAGAAGGGTTTAACAACGCCAATGCCGATAACGACTGCCGCGTTATCGTGATCAAAGGCTCGCAGGGGATATTCACGGCGGGTAACGACATTGGTGATTTTGCCGCGGCGTTGTCCGAAGGCGGTGGTCGCTTTAATCATCCGTTCCTATTGATGAAAGCCATGCTTGCCAGTGAAAAACCGACGGTTGCCAGCGTTGACGGAGCAGCCATCGGTATTGGCACCACCCTGCTGTTTCATTGTGACCTGGTGTACGCAAGCCATGGTGCAAGCTTTCATGCGCCATTTGCAGACCTAGGCGTGTGCCCTGAGTTCGGCTCATCAGAGACCTTTCCGGCGTTACTCGGCAGCCACAGGGCAGCGCAAATGCTGCTGTTGGGTGAACCGTTGTCAGCCATTGACGCAGAACGATTCGGGCTGGTTAACCAGTTACTCGACTCTGAAGTACTGGACAACACCGTTGATGAAGTCGCAGCAAAACTCAGTGCCAAGCCGGCTGATGCACTACGCACATCCAGAGCTCTGCTCAATGCCCGCAATCGTGGCATGATGGAAATTATCGAACGTGAAGGCGAACAGTTCGGGCGCTTAATGCAAACCACAGAATTCAAAGCCAACCTGGAAAAGTTCCTTAAAAAAAGCACCGCATAATGAGTCACGGAGCAACACAGTGGATAAACAGTCGTTAACGCAACACTGGCAGCAACTGGCAGGTAAATCACTCGGCACCACTGACTGGTTGCTGGTTGATCAAAATCGTATAGATACTTTTGCAGATACCACAATCGATCATCAGGTTATTCATATCGATCCTGATGCGACTGCCACAAAAAAGATTGGCGGCACCATAGCGCACGGCTTTTTAAGTTTGTCTTTGTTGTCGTACTTTTCAGCACAACTGACAGGCGAACATGTATTTCAACACACGGTACTTAACTACGGATTAAACCGGGTGCGCTTTCTGACCCCGGTGCCGTCCGGATCCGAGGTGAGAGTGCATCTGTCAGTGCAGAGCATTGAAGAAAAACCACAGGGAGTGCTTGCAACAATGAGCGCCGAAATGGAAATCAAAGACTCCCCCAAACCCGCCTTTGTAGCAGAAAAACTGATTCTGATACTTTTCGACTAAGAGACCGCAATGCAATTTCAACACTCTGAAAAAGCCAGTGAACTGATCAGTAAGGTCGATCAGTTTATGCAGGAAAATTTGTACCCGGTAGAAAAAGAACTGCAGGACTCTATCGACACTGCAGAAGATCGATGGTCGATTCCGCCACTGCTGGAAGAACTCAAGGCTAAGGCCAAAGCGCAGGGCCTGTGGAATTTCTTTCTACCGGACTCCGATAACTACGGTTACGGACTGAACAATCTCGAGTATGCACCACTGTGCGAACTGATGGGACGCTCACGATTTGCCGGGGAGATATTTAACTGCAGCGCACCCGATACCGGCAACATGGAAGTACTGGCACGCTACGGCACACAGGAACACAAAGAGCGCTGGTTAAAGCCGTTGCTGGAAGGTGAGATACGTTCCGCGTTTGCAATGACGGAACCGGCAGTTGCTTCCAGTGATGCCACCAACATACAAACCAGTATCGTTAAAGATGGCAACGAATATGTGGTTAACGGACACAAGTGGTATATCTCCGGTGCCTGCGACCCACGCTGCAAAATAATGATTGTGATGGGCAAAAATGATCGTGACAATCCCGACCGCCACAAACAACAATCCATGATTCTGGTGCCCACAGACACAGCCGGTGTCAATATTGTCAGGCCGATGCAGGTGTTCGGCAACGACGATGCCCCGGAGGGGCATGCAGAAGTAATTTTCGACAATGTGCGGGTACCACCGGAGAACCTGTTACTGGGTGAGGGTCGCGGATTCGAAATCGCGCAGGGTCGTCTTGGACCGGGTCGCATTCATCATTGCATGCGCCTTATCGGTCGCGCACAACGCGTACTGGAAATCATGTGTCAGCGCGCCGAGTCTCGCGTGGCCTTCGGCAAAAAGCTCAGTGAACAGGGCAAGATTCGCGAAGAGATCGCGCTGTCTGCCTGCGAAATAGAACAAGCCAGACTATTAACCCTGATGGCTGCAGACAAAATGGACAAGTACGGCAACAAGGAAGCGAAAGAACTAATCGCGATGATCAAAATTGTCGCGCCCAATATGGCCTGCAAAGTCACTGACCGCGCCATACAAATGCACGGTGCAGCAGGTGTCAGCCAGGATACCATTCTGGCAGACAGCTATTTGTATGCGCGCATCGTTCGCATTGTTGACGGACCGGATCAGGTACATATTAACCAGTTGGGCCGCAACCTGATAAAACTGTATACGTGAAACACCCATGATAGACGGCATCAACCACATAGACGAAGCGGCACTTGCAGAGTATCTGCAACAGCACTTAAACGGATTTCAAGGCCCGCTTACCGCCACCAAGTTCAGCGGCGGACAGTCCAACCCCACCTTTAAAATCACCGCAGCCTCCGGCACTTATGTACTGCGCAAGCAACCCCCCGGAGAGTTACTCAAGTCTGCCCACGCAGTTGATCGTGAGTTTCGAGTGATGACAGCACTGCAAAGTACCCGAGTGCCTGTCCCGCAAATGCTGCATTTGTGTGAAAACAAAGACATTCTGGGCTCAATGTTTTTTGTTATGGAATTCAAAAACGGTCGTACGTTCTGGGATTCTGCGGTACCTGAAGTCAGCACCACAGAAAGAACAGACATCTATAACGAAATTAACCGTGCATTGTCTAATCTTCACAGCGTGAATATCGATTCTGCCGGTCTGTCAGACTATGGCAGACCAGGTAACTACTACGCACGACAACTGAAACGATGGACGGAACAATATCGTGCATCAGAATTCAACACAATCGACGACATGGAATGGATGATCGGCTGGTTACATGAAAGGCTCCCCGATGACGACGGCAGGGTATCTCTGGTGCATGGTGATTTTCGTCTCGATAATCTGATGTACCATGCCACTGAACCACACGTCATCGCAGTACTCGACTGGGAACTCTCAACTCTCGGACATCCCTACGCCGATCTGGCCAATCATTGTATGCAACAACGCATGCCTGCAGAGGTAGGCGACATGTCCGGGCTTGCCGGTAAAAATCTGCAGCAACTCGGCATCCCCGATGAAGCAACTTTTGTTGCCCGATACTGTGAACGCATGGGGATAGAAAAGATCGACAACTGGAGCTTCTATTTGTCTTTCAGTGTTTATCGACTTGCCGCAATCCTGCAGGGTGTGGCAAAGCGCGGACGCGAAGGCAATGCCTCCAGTCAACGATCGCTCAAAGTCCACGAGTTCGTCGCACCACTGGCCAAAATGGCCAGGAAAATTGCTGTCACCGGAGTAGAGTCATGAAAGCTGTGGTTTGTCATGAGTATGGCAGCATCGATCAACTGGCCATAGAGAACCTCCCCAACCCGGTAAACTCGGAAAAAGAGCTTTTAATCAAAGTCCTTGCTGCAGGCATTAATTATCCGGACGGATTACTTGTCCAGGGTGCCTACCAGGCCAAACCGGATTTGCCTTTCGTTCCGGGTATGGAGTGTTGTGGTGAAGTACTCAACGCCGGCAGCGATACGAAAGGCTTCAATGTTGGCGATAAGATTATCTGTTCAAGCCCGGGCTATGGAGCATTTGCCGAACAACTTGTCATTCCATCAGGCGCTGCGATGGTGGTACCCGATCACCTGCCAGCCACCGAAGCCTGCAATCTACTGGTTGCTCACGGCACAGCACACCACGCTCTGGCACAGCGCGCTAAGTTACAACCTGGGGAAACGCTGGTAGTACTGGGGGCCGCAGGAGGTACCGGCATTGCAGCAGTTCAGATTGGCCGTGCGATGGGGGCAAAAGTAATCGCCGCCGCCTCCACCGATGAAAAGCTGGCACTGGCCAAAGATAACGGCGCAGATATTCTGATTAACTACAGCAAAGTAAATATCAAAGACGCCATTAAACAACACGCCTCTGGTGGTGCTGATGTTATTTATGATCCCGTCGGCGGCGAG
>CALLLY010000054.1 GCA_938008205.1 uncultured Granulosicoccaceae bacterium | reverse complement strand
CAATGACCTGTGAATTACGATAGCCCGGCATGTTCCAGGCGATCACGCGGTAGTCTTCAGCAAGGCTGTGCGATTGCATTTCGAAGCTGGTGTCGTCACCGCCGATACCATGCATAAACACGATGGTTTCCAGTGCACTGCTGTCATCGCTTGCGGCAGGTTGAGCAATTGAGAACTCAATGCCGGCAAGTTTGCGGCGCTCTATCATTCGACAGGTTTACCGTTTCGCACCACCTCTTCACCATCCAGTTTAATCGTGCATGCCATTACCGGCAGATCAAAATGCCCGCGCGTAAAACGGCCGGCAAATTCATTGGCACCGGTTGAGTACAGAAAGTTACCAGCTACCGCTCTAAGCTCTGTGCCATTGGTCTGTGCCCGATCATAGAGGGTCATGGCTTCATAACGAGCAACAGCGTTAAGCCCCCAGCCGACATGACTGGTGGCATAGGCAGCCGGATCATCAAAGGCTGCGAGATAGTTGTTCATTAACGCGCAATCTGCGCCGCTGCCCGACAACGACTTAACGTAGTCATCCTTTATAGATAGTGTTACCGCAGATTCTATATAGCGTTTAAAGGTCAGGTTCAGGTCTCCCGCTGCCAGCACCAGTTGCCCGTTCACGGTAGCAGCAGCCGGGAAGCTCACTACCAGTCCTCCAGGCCAGTGTGCCAATGTGCCGGGGCGATCAGTCCATCCCCAGACTCCCACGGTTCTGGCACCTTTAAGGTCAACAGTAAGATCAGTACCCGCGTCGGAGTGCACTGTCATTTTTGATGCGCTGCGAATTCGCTTTACCGATGCCTTTACCTGCTGTTGCAGATTGTTATCCGGCAGCATGCGGCTGAGTATTTCGGGATGCTCGTTAGAGATATTCATAATACGGGCACCCGAGCGCAGGATCTCGGCGGTTTCAACGGCATGCATCAATCCCTCTACCGTCAGATCGATAATGACATCGGCATTACACAACGCGCCAACCGCTTCAGTGTGACCGGTGAGCGCCAAGGAAGCTCCGGTAGATCGTACCAATGGTCCCGTTGGCAATAGCGGCGTTGGCAGCGTTAATCGATAGTATCGACACTTCAACTGCGCCAGCGCAAGTTCGGCAAGGGTTATTAACTCGGCGCGCGATTGTTGCTCGGCCAAAACCACCACAGATTCAGTAGAGGCAATGGCGCAGCGTTCGAATGTCTGCAGAAAAGCATCAAGCCAGGAGGCTTCGAGGTTCATGGTTTGTTCCGATTGGTACTGCAGTAAGCTTCGCCCAGACCCGGATGCAAATCAAATAATTATTCATCTGAAACTCAAGCCATACGCCATCCACCGGGCAACTCACCATCAGCGGGTTCTGCTTCCACGCCATACACTTTGCGAAGGTTGTCTGCACTGAGTACTTCTGCCGCAGCACCATCGGCCACCATACTGCCCTGCTGCATAAGATACAGCCTGTCGCAATAGCGTGCTGCAAGTGACAGATCATGTAACACCACCAGACAACACCGGTCCTGTGCAGAAAAGTTCCTTAACACATTCATGGTTTGCAGCTGATGTTTAAGATCCAGAGCGGCGACGGGTTCGTCTGCCAGTAAAACCTTGGGTTCGGTTGCCAATGCACGGGCCAGTAACATGCGGGTTCGCTCACCACCGGACAGTGTGGTTGCATCCTGCTGACGCAGTGCATCACAGTCAGTGGCGGTGATAGCCGCATCAATGGCGCGGGTATCATCGTCAGTGAGTTTCTGCCATGCCCCCATATGCGGTCTGCGGCCGAGTGTTACTATTCTTTCAACCGTTAATGGCCAGTTTACCGGGCCACTTTGCGCCACCCAGGCAAGTTGGCGACTGCGTTTGGCAACCGGTATTCGTCTGATACTGGTGCCGTTTAGTGTGACATCACCCTGATCTAAGGTTATCAATCCGGCCAGTGCATTCAACAACGTGGATTTGCCTGCGCCGTTGGGGCCGATCAACCCGACAAGCTCACCACGATTAAGCTTAAGGTTAACGTTGTTAACCAGTTGCTTACCTCCACGCACTACCCCTGCGGAATCGGCGACCAGCATCTATAGATACTCCCGTCGGCTTTGTACAATCAGGCGTAGAAAAAACGGTGCACCGACCAATGCGGTTAACACACCTACTTTTAGTGGTGCATCAGTGGGGATAATTCGTACACCTATATCTGCCGCCAGTAACATCGCAGAGCCACCCAGTGCAGACACCAGCAGCAATCGACCAGGCTGATAATTGACATAAGGACGTAACAGATGCGGTACCACCAGGCCGATAAAACCAATCATACCGACAGTGGCCACTGCCGCACCAACTGACAGGCTCACCGCAATAAACACTCTCCAGCGTAATCGCTGTGGATTCACACCCATACTTTCTGCAGTGCGCTCACCCAGTGTTAACGTGTCGAGCTGACCACCCACTCCGATCAACAACAGCCAACCGGCAACAGTCGTGGGCAACATAAGCCAAAGGTCACTCATGCTGCGGTCGGTGATATCTCCCAACGTCCACAACACCAGCTCACGCACAGCAAACGGACTGGGCGCCAGATTCAACAGCAGTGACATACCTGCAGTTGCCAGCGCGTTCACCGCCACACCGGCAAGTATTAACGTGGTAATAGAAGCATCGCGGCCAGCCATCAGGTAAACCATGATAGTCGCCAGCATTGCACCAACCATTGCAGCGATAGGTAATATCCATGGAGCCGATGCGCTAACACCAAAATATAAAACAAACACGGCAAAAAAAGCCGCACCACTTGCCGACCCGACCAGGCCAGGGCTCGCCAACGGGTTTCTTAACAATCCCTGCATTGCCGCACCACAGAGCCCCAGCGAGGCACCTGCCACTAACGCAATTAATGCTCTGGGTAACCTTATCTGCGATAGGATAATTGCATGCACCGAATCATCGCCACTTAGCCAGCCGGAAAGCGCTGCAAACAACGGCAACGGTTCACGACCAATAGCAAGCGATGCAATAAACAGCAGACAAACCACTAACGATAGTAAACCGGGTATTCCTATACGGTTAAGCAGACGATGCGTCATTGATTGGCCGACAACTTAATTCGTTCAGCCTGCAATCGCTCCAGCACATCAACCGTCCATGGACCGGCACAAACCATCATGCGACTGGGAATAGAAATCACATGCGGATCAAGGCCAGCCTGTAAAAGCGCTGGATGGCTGCTGGTCATTTGTGCCCTTGAGTAGGTTCCCGGGCTGTACGGAGAATCGATTAGTGCATCGGGTGCCATATTAATGGGCACAAATG
>CALLLY010000053.1 GCA_938008205.1 uncultured Granulosicoccaceae bacterium | reverse complement strand
CTGTCGATGCCGTCGCCAATGGCAGCTGGCGGCTTAACATTAGTGTTGATGAAAACATCGCAGAAAACACTACTGATGAGTTGCAGGAGAATGAAGAATCACAAGAAATCAAACAATCACTGATCCCGGAACAAACCCGATGGATTCACCGACAGGATGGTCTGGAGGAGAACTTTAACCTGAGTCAGGATGCGGCATTTTTAAAACGACTAGCAGCATCCACCGGTGGCAGTTACTGGACCGTCGACAACGCGGCTGAGCTTCCCGAGGCCATTCGTTCAGCACGCAGCGGCATTGTCAGGTTACAAACCCTGCCCCTATGGAACATTCCATTGTTCTTTGTGTTGTTATTAGGGCTGAAGCTTGTCGAGTGGTTGCTACGCATAGTGTGGGGTAGGTTATGAAAACACTGACTCCCCTGTGGTGTTCGCTTTTATTGTATGCTGGTATTCCCGCAGCGTCACTTGCCAGTACTGTGACCGTGGTAATCAGTGGCCTTGGCGGCAACAGTGACTACGACGAGCAGTTTGATCAATACGCAACCACCATTGCCGAAGAAGCCCGCCGTGTTGCCAACAGCCCGCAAGACGTTATTCTGGTGCGAGGTGAGGCGGCGAAGAAAAACGTCATTAGCTCGCTGCTGGAAAACCTGCCGGTAAACAGTAACCCTGAAGTCTTTACCCTGTACCTGATCGGTCATGGCAGCATGGACAACCAGCAGTACAAATTTAATATTCCCGGCCCCGACATCACCGGGGCTGAACTCACCGATGCACTAAACAACATCAAAGCGCCTAAACAACTGATTGTGGTTTCTACCAGTTCCAGCGGGGTACTGCAGGAAACGCTGGCGGCAAGCAACCGTGTGGTTATCACCGCGACCAAAAACGCCAAAGAACGCAACGCAGTGCGTTTCACTGAGTATCTGGTAGAGGCACTCACCGACACTGCTGCGGATCTCGATAAAAATGAGAGCATCAGTGCACAGGAACTGTTCAGCTACGCGCAAAGCGCCACGAAAAGTTACTACGACAATGAAAATCTGCTGGCTCCGGAACACGCCAGAATAGAAGGTGAACTGGCAGACCAGATAGAAGTTGCCCGCTATGGTGTGTTGCTGGAGAAAAAAGACGATATCGCGCCGGAACTGCTGGCACGCCGCCAGTCTGTCTCCAACCAGATAAATTCACTTAAGGCACGCAAGGACGACGTTGATGAAGATACCTATTTCGATACGCTGCAGGACCTTATGCTTGAACTTGCCGACATTCAACGCAGCATCGACTCAGGAGGCTGACACATGCAATTCAACATCACAGCAAAGCGCCTGATCCAAACCCTGTGCACTGGTTTGTTGCTGACCGGCTACGCCGTCGCAGAAGAATACGACCCAAATCGTGATGCCAGACTGCTAAGCTGCGATAATCTATATAACCGCGGCAACATAGATGGCGCTATCGATTGCTATGCACCGCTTGCCAACGATCAGTCTCTGCATGTTTCTGCAGAAGCCAGCTGGGCGCTGGGTAAAACTCGCGATGCCAATGAGTATTTTCGTCGCGCCGTAGATCAGCAACCAGGCAACCCGCACATCCGTGCGCGCTGGGGGCGTTTGTTTCTCAGCACGCACCAGCCCAGTGAGGCGGCCCCGCTATTTCAGGAGGCCCTGCAACTTGACCCTGATTACCTGCATGCACAAACGGGTTTAGTGGCAGCGCTACTGACGCAATCGGGTAGCGAAGCCCGACGTTTACTGGCAGAGCTCAGTGCTAAACATCCGCAGGATGTAGAGCTGCTGCTGCTACAGTCACGGCTGCTGCTGGAGTCACGTAACGTCGACGCAGCAGACGAGCTACTCGACCGTGCACTGGCAAGCGCGGAAGAAAATAACATCACCCCACTGGATATTTACGCGCTTAAAGTTTCCGCCGATCTGCTGCGCGATAACGATGACAGTCCGTGGGTACAAAAAGCGCTCGACTATAGCCCGACGTACGGTGATATCTATTTTATTCCCGTGCACTATCACCTGATTAACTATCGTTACAGAGAATCAGTGGCGCTGTTGAAAAAGGCTGTGAAAGTTCAGCCGACACACTGGAGTGCGCATTCACAGCTGGGCATCAATCTGCTTCGACTGAATGACATTGCCGGTGCAAAAAAACACCTGGAGATCGCTTACAGCGGTGATCCCTACGACACGGCCACCGTGAATACGCTACGGCTACTCGATACGCTGGAAGAATTTAAGGACATAGAAACCAATGCGGACTACACACTCAATGGCGATCACAGCGCGCCGCTGGTCATGCGTTTGCACAAAGATGAAGCCAAGTACCTGGCACCTTATGTTGAAGATCTCACTCGCAGAGCGGTGAAAACATTCACCAGCCGCTATGACTTTGCGCTGGAAGAACCACTTATCGTCGAGCTCTTTCCAAACCATGATGATTTCGCGGTACGTACAGTAAGTACACCGGGCGTAGGATTATTAGGGGTAACCTTCGGGTATCTTCTGGCAATGGATAGCCCGTCCGGACGACCACCCGGCGATTTTCACTGGGGCAGCACACTGTGGCACGAACTGGCACATGTGTTCACCATTGAAAAGTCCGACCACCGCATGCCGCGCTGGTTTACCGAGGGCGTGTCAGTCTATGAAGAATGGACCACAGGCCCGCTACGTGGCAGACACATTCCTATCGATGTGCTGCAGGCAATTCGTGAAGAGAAACTATTGCCGGTAGCCGATCTTGACAGTGGTTTTGTGCGCCCCACCTACCCTAATCAGGTAACCGTTTCCTACATGCAGGCCGGACTGATCTGCCAGATGATCAGTAAACGCTGGGGGCACGACAAGCTCACCGAAATGCTGGTGCAGTTCGATTTACGAAAAGACACCACCCAGGCCGTGCGAAGCGTTCTGGGTATCAGCACCGAACAGCTGGATCGTGAACTGCAAAATTATATCTCTGAAGAACTAGGGCAAGTGATCTCGCAATTCGACGACTGGCGAGAGATTGTCACCAGCGTTAATCGGGCGCATCAGTCAAAGCAATGGCAAACGGTGATAGCACTGGCTGACCAGGCCAATGACATCTACCCCGAATACGTGGGTAAGGGAAACACCTGGATCGCTCTGCACGATGCCTATGTCGGACTTGGCCAGAACGAAGCCGCCGTTGAGGCGTTAGAGTTCTGGTACGAGAATGGCGGACATCAACCGGATATGCTGCATCAACTGGCGCATCGTCTGCGTGATGCCGGGCAGACAGCTAAATCCACCGAGGTGCTGGAATCGATCAACTGGGTGCACCCCAACAATATTGATCTGCATGAAAAGCTCGGTAAAGATTATTTTGCTGCCGGCAACTACAAAGGCGCGCTGAGAGAATTCACGTCACTGCTGGGTCTGAATCCACACGACAAGTCGGTGGTATACCTGGACATCGCCCGCACCTATCAGCAGCTTGGCGACAACAAACGTGCAAAAAGAAATGTACTGCAGGCACTTGAACAAGCCCCGTTCTTTCGCGAGGCGCAAGACCTGCTTCTTGAACTTACCGGAGATTCATCTTGAGTGACAATCCTACTGCAGGCACCTCTAGCCACGATGCGACCAGAGATGCAGCCAGAGACGTCGAAGAATTTCGCTATGTGATGGATAACATCCGTCGACAGGTTGGCCATGTCATAGTTGGTCAGGATGAAGTTGTCGACCACTTGCTTATTACCTTACTTGTTGGTGGCCATTGCCTGATCACCGGTATGCCGGGCACCGCGAAAACGTTGCTGGTTCGTACCCTGTCAGAAGCACTCGGGCTCGACTTTAACCGGATTCAATTTACCCCGGACCTGATGCCCACAGACATCACCGGCACCGATATCATTGATGAAGACGAAACTGGCCGACGTAACTGGACGTTTGTTCCCGGCCCGGTATTCACCAACGTTCTACTGGCCGATGAAATCAACCGAACTCCACCCAAAACCCAGGCCGCGCTGTTAGAGGCAATGCAGGAAAAGTCAGCCACAGTGCGCGGCCAGATGCACAAGCTGCCAAACCCGTTTTTTGTGCTGGCAACGCAAAACCCGCTGGAACTGGAAGGCACCTACCCGCTGCCGGAAGCACAGCTGGATCGATTTCTGTTCAACCTGATGCTCGACTACCTGCCGGCACAAGATGAACTCGAAGTGGTTGCGCGTTTTACGTCAGATACCCCAACGCCTATCCCGACGCGATGTACAGATGCTGCACAGATCATTGCTTTTCAACAACTGGTCAGACAGGTACCGGTATCAGAATCCGTGGCACGCTACGCCGTTGATCTGGTTCGCGCCACCCGACCTGCTGATGAAAGATCGCCGGAAATTGTAAAGAAATACGTTAAGTTCGGTGCCAGTGTCAGAGCGACTTTATTTCTAACGCTTTCTGCCAAAGCGCGAGCACTGATGGATGGGCGTTATCACGTCACCAACGAAGACATGAACGCGCTCGCCGCACCGGTACTAAGACACCGCGTGTTGCTTAACTATTTTGCAGACTCCGACGGCGTCACCATGGAAGACGTCATCGGTGAAACCATCCGGTCTTTCGGATAACACTGCGTGGCTAGCGTGAGCAACACCACAAGTAAAGGTAACCCGCATCAGTGGTTACAACCGACAACGCTTGCGCGCTTGTCAAATCTTGAGCTTGTGGCTAAAGCTGTGGTCGATGGTTTTTTTACCGGTATGCACCGCTCTCCGCACTTTGGATTCAGCCAGGAGTTTGCCGAGTACAAAGCCTACAACGATGGAGACGACCCCAGATTTATCGACTGGAACGTCTATGCGCGTACCGATCGTACTTATATAAAGCGCTTTTTAGGTGAAACCAACACAGCGCTTAATCTGGTGCTCGACGTCAGCGGGTCGATGGCTTACCGCTCAGGTGAAGTCAGTAAACTGCAATACGCAAAGTACATTTGTGCAACCCTTGCCTACCTCGCACGCAAGCAACACGATGCTATCGGCATGACGTTGTTCGACAATAAAATACGTGAGGTGTTACCACCGGCCTCACACCCGGACACACTCTACCGCGCACTGGCAGTATTGGAACGCACCGAAGCACAGGACGGTACCGAAATCTACGACAGCCTGCATCATATCGCAGGCACCATTCGCAAACGCGGCATTATGGTGGTGGTATCAGACTTTTACTGTGACCCGCAAGAGCTCAGTAAAAATCTGCAGCCACTGGTTAATCGCGGCCATGAAGTGGTTCTGTTTCATCTGCTGGATGCAGGTGAACAGCAACCGGCGGAAACCTTAAAAAGCATGCGCTCGCCGGCCACTATCAAAGATATGGAGTCAGGTAATGAGGTCAGGGTAACCGCAGAGTTTATGCGTGATGAATACCCGCGCAAACTCGCACAACATATCGACAACCTCAAAACGGCAGCGGTACGCAACGGCTTTACCCATGTGTTATGCAACACATCTGCACCACTGGATGAATTGCTGCAGCAATACCTGATAGTTCGGCAACAACAAAGATAGCCGGTACAACATGACTCTCATTCAACAGCAGCATACAGTGACTGACGAGGTAACCCGGTGAGTCTGATTGCACCCCTGTTTCTTCTTGGTTTGTTAGCATGGCTGGTACCGTGGTGGCTGCATCGCATCAGCACCGACGATCCACCACAGCAGGAATTCGGATCAAGCATGCTGCTGGAGCAACAGCAAACAGTTTCATCCAGACAAACGCGACTGCGCTACTGGCGTCTGCTCAGCTTACGGGCATTGGCAATAGCACTGTTGGCATTGCTGTTTGCAGAACCTGTATTCAAACAGCTCAAAGGGTTAACCACTGAAGCGACAAGACACTTACTGGTGGTGGACACGTCGTTATCGCAATCTCATACCGACCGCTGGCAACGCACCAAGAGTATCGCCAACGACATCATCGACCAACTTCCTGCCGGGGACGAAATCACGGTAATCAGCGCCAGTGACACCCTGCAACAAACCGCAGACGAAGACTATTCAGTGGCTGCGGCTCGTACTCAGTTAAGCGCATTGGAGCCTGCACCGACACGTCTGGCTTTCAATCGTTTTACCCGCGCCATTACTGCAGACGTTAGCAAAAGCAGCAACCCGGTTGAAGTGCATTTTGTCAGTGACATGCAGCGTAC
>CALLLY010000052.1 GCA_938008205.1 uncultured Granulosicoccaceae bacterium | reverse complement strand
AAAAGTCAGAATATCTTTAGATGCCCGATTTACCGCAGAGCAAACCGCAATGAGTGAAGCGCAAACAATATTAGAATGCAATCCGACGCCATAACGGGTTTCTGAGCGGTTAACCTGAATTTCAACGTAGCAGGCAGACTGAGCTCCCGACCCTGCATCTGTTGCATGCTGGTGATAATCCACCACGGTAAAGTTAAGACCAAACTCTGTGTTTAGACTGTCGACAAAAGCGTCTATCGGTCCGTTGCCATGACCGGTGAGTTTTCTGTGTTTGCCATTGAAGCTGACAGTCGCTTCAATAGCACGATGTGATTCATCGTGATTCTCTGCTTCAGTTTGATGTTCGATAAAAGCCAAAGGGGAAGTTGCCTGCAGAAATTCGTTATTGAATGCCTGCCAGATTTCATCGGACTCGATCTCTTTGCCGGTGTCGTCACTGATCCCCTGAATCACTTTACTGAATTCAATTTGTAGTCGACGCGGTAACTCCAGACCGTGGTCCTTTTCCATGATAAACGCTATGCCACCTTTACCCGATTGACTGTTTACACGAATGACCGCTTCATAGCTGCGACCGACATCAGCCGGATCGATTGGCAGGTAAGGCACATCCCAAACCGGGTTGTTAGAGTCTTTACGGGCCTGCAATCCTTTTTTAATAGCATCCTGGTGTGAGCCGGAGAAGGCAGTAAATACCAATTCACCAGCGTAAGGGTGGCGCGGATGTACCGGCAGTTTGTTGCAGTGCTCGGTGGTACGCATCACTTCAAAAATGTCCGAGAAATCCAGGTTGCTTTCAACGCCCTGGCTGAACAGGTTTAACGCCAGCGTCACCATATCAACGTTGCCGGTTCTTTCACCATTGCCGAACAGTGTTCCTTCTACACGATCAGCACCCGCCATTAATCCAAGCTCAGTGGCTGCAACTGCGCAGCCGCGATCATTGTGCGGATGCAGACTTATTTCCACACACTCTCGGTTTTTTACATTGCGGCAGAACCATTCGATCTGATCTGCATAGATATTCGGTGTAGACATTTCCACCGTGGCAGGCAGATTAAGAATCATTTTGTTATCAGGTGTCGGCTGCCAGACATCCATCACTGCTTCGCAAACTTCTACGGCGTAGTCGAGTTCGGTGCCGGTGAAGCTCTCTGGTGAGTACTCGTAACGCCAGTTAGTGTCCGTGTATCTGGTAGCGCACTCAGCGACGTACGTTGCACCCTCGACAGCAATATTTTTAACGCCTTCTCTGTCCATCTTAAACACCACTTCGCGTTGCGCCGTTGATGTTGAGTTGTACAAATGCAGGATCGCGTTCTTGCATCCTTTCAATGATTCGAAAGTTCTTTCTATCAGTTCTGGTCTGGCCTGAGTTAACACCTGCAGTGTCACATCGTCCGGTACCAGGCTGTTATCGATCAGGTGACGAACAAAATCGTAGTCGGTTTGCGATGCTGCCGGAAAACCGATTTCGATTTCCTTAAAACCGATGTTCAATAACATCTTGTACATACGCAGCTTGCGCTCGCTGCCCATGGGTTCGATCAGTGCCTGATTGCCGTCGCGCAGATCTACACTGCACCAGCTCGGGGCGGTGTCGATGACTTTGTCGGGCCATTGCCGATCGGGCAGGTCGATTTTCGGGAAAGAGCGGTACTTGGTTGCTGGATTAAATTTCATGAGGTTTGCTCCACACGCAGGCAGCTTTTCACGCTGTGCCTGCCGTTGTTTTCCTGTGTGATTGGAAGCGCCGGACAGCCCACACGATCAGGTTTGCCGGAAAGTGGCAATGATTGATGGTGAATTGTGTGGTTGGTGAGATGTGACATCTCGGCGCTCGTTGTCAGAATTTTCGTTGCTTGGGATCGTCTATCTGGGAGACGAAAGGACAGGTAACCCGGAAGCCTTAGGCCGCCGGGTTGGTAAGGAGCAAACGAACGAGCAGTGCGTGTGTCATAACTGAAGAGTATGCCGGGTATGATTGGCAGTCAAGTCAATCTGTGCAAACAGTGCGCCTGGCAGTTCAGTATCATGGTTTCAAAGTAAATTCGTATAGGTCGGGTTGACCGATGTCATTGATGGAGCGCCAGAGGTGAGAGGCTGTAACCTGCCGCGCTCACCAGGTTGGGTTTCTCTGTTGCCGCTAAGGGTGGGAAAAGCTCGATTGATACGCTCCCGGCTTAGGTGTTCGTAAAGCCTTTGCATTTAAGGTTATTTCAGGAAGGCCGAAGTGCCAGCGAATTGAAGTGCCGCGGTGGCCTCGCTTACGCATCGGCTTTTCGGCTGAACCCTCACGGGAATATCTGTTGTTGTTGCCCAGCTGCCGGTGTTGAAGTGATAAACGTGGGTTCGACGGTGTACTATGACGCCGGTTCTTATCAGGCATCCGCCAATGGCGACAGGATCAACCATGGAAAACACTGCTGATTACATCATCGTCGGATCCGGATCTGCCGGTTCGGTGCTGGCGAACCGGTTATCTGAAGATGGCAACTCAAGCGTGTTGGTACTGGAATTTGGCGGTAGTGATATCGGCCCGTTTATTCAAATGCCGGCGGCGCTGTCTTATCCAATGAACATGTCTCGCTATGACTGGGGTTACGAAACCTTGCCGGAACCCGCACTTGGCGGCCGTCAGCTTGTTTGCCCGCGCGGCAAAGTGATCGGCGGTTCATCGTCGATTAACGGTATGGTTTATGTGCGCGGTAACGCCGGTGATTTCGATCACTGGGAACAGAGCGGGGCTGCGGGATGGGGCTACAGGCACGTACTGCCATACTATTTGAAAATGGAAACGTCTCACGGCGGCCAGCCGGGTTGGCGCGGCACCGACGGACCGCTGCACGTGACCCGCGGGCCACGCAAAAACCCGCTCTACCATGCGTTTGTGCAAGCCGGCATTGAGGCAGGTTACCCGGGTACCGAGGACTACAACGGACAACAGCAGGAAGGATTCGGCCCGATGGAGCAAACGGTGTACGGTGGCCGCCGGTGGTCTACTGCAAACGCCTATCTCAGGCCTGCGCTGAAGCGATCAAACGTGAGAATGGAACGCGTATTTGTCAGGCGGGTATTGTTTGAAGGGTCGCGTGCCGTCGGTGTGGAAGCGAGCCACGGTGGCAAAGTGACGCAGTTTCGTGCGAATCGTGAAGTAATTCTCAGTGCTTCATCGATTAACTCTCCCAAGCTTTTAATGCTTTCCGGAATTGGTAATGCCGAGCACTTACGTGAGCATGGCATCGATGTGGTGGCGGATCGTCACGGGGTTGGTCGCAATCTGCAGGATCATTTGGAGTTCTATTTCCAGGTGATTTGCAAGCAGCCCATTTCGTTATACTCCAAGCTCAATCTTTTTTCCAAAGCTAAAATCGGTGCGCAGTGGCTGTTCTTTAAAAGCGGGCTTGGGGCCAGTAATCACTTTGAGTCTGCCGCCTTTATTCGTTCAGCGGCCGGTGTGCCGTACCCGGATATCCAGTATCACTTTTTGCCCGTGGCTATTCGTTATGACGGCCAGTCTGCTGCCAAAGCTCATGGGTTTCAGATGCATGTTGGCCCGATGCGTTCTGAATCGCGTGGCAGCGTGACGTTGCGATCGAACGATCCACAGGAGTCACCCGATATTCTGTTTAACTACATGTCGACAGAAAAGGACTGGCAGGATTTTCGTCAGTGTATTCATCTGACACGTGAACTGCTAAAACAACCGGCTTTTGAGCCGTTTGCCGGCGATGAAATAGCGCCGGGAAATGACCGTCAGAGTGATGAGGAACTCAATGACTTCCTGAGGGAGCATGTCGAGAGCGCCTATCATCCGTGCGGTACCTGCAAAATGGGTGATCGAAACGACCCCGATGCGGTGGTCGATGCAGACTGCCGGGTTATCGGTGTCGATTCACTCAGAGTTGTCGATTGTTCCGTTTTTCCTCGTATTACCAATGGCAACTTGAATGCGCCGACTATCGTCACAGCGGAGAAAGCTGCAGATGCGATTCGCGGCAAACCGGCGTTGCCTGCTTCAGATCAAATTCCATGGCAGAACCCGGCCTGGCAAACGTCGCAACGTTGATTCACTGATATACGGGTCGGTTACTGAAACAAACATCGTGTAAGCCGGTGGCACAGCAAGCTATAATGGGCGGTTTCTCACCTCGTTCCCCGGTAAAATGAACTCTGTCAGCCAAAACCGCCTGATCACCGAAGGCATATTATTTCTCGTTGCTTTTACACTGTGCGTGCCCGTAGCCAACTGGATGATCGGCAATGTCGGCACGGTGTGTCCGCCGGATAGCCCCTGTTTGATCCCGGTGGGCTTTGGCGTCATGGCTCCCAGTGGTGTGTTGCTGGTCGGATTGGCATTGGTGCTGCGCGATCTTGTCCAGCGCAGGCTGGGGAAAGTGTGGGCGCTGGTTGCCATTTGTATTGGTGCTGTGTTGTCCTACTGGGTTGCACCGCCGGCTTTGGTGGTTGCTTCAACGCTGGCGTTTCTATTGTCAGAACTGGTGGATTTCGCGGTATATACCCCGTTGCAGGAGCGCAGATTGATTCTCGCAGTTGTCGCCAGCAGCGTCGTCGGTCTGGTAGTCGACAGTATTGTTTTTCTGCAGCTGGCATTCGGTAGCCTGGATTTTCTGGCCGGGCAAATCATCGGTAAAGCGTGGATGGTGTTGCTGGCTATACCGCTGATATGGTTAATTCGCGAGAGTGATGAGCGCCGCGGAGTTGCAGCTGCCTAGCATTCCCGGGTGAAGCGATTGTTGATTTGTCTCAGGCCCTTGAAATCGGGCCGTGAGTTTTTGTTAAAACGCTTGCTTTGATTGCTGCCATCGCTAGACTTGCACCGCAGTGGCGCTCCTTAACTTTGTGAGGAGCGCAAAAAGTCTCCAGAAACTACTTCGAGAGCGTTATGACTTTGCTTAAAGACATCAGGCTACTACTAATTATTGGTTTAGCCATCCTTTGCCTGTTAGCCTTGCGACTTTGCTCCTCGCAGTATCAACCGCAGTCTGCTAACACAAGCCAAAGCACCTCTGCGGTCGCGCAGACGGATGATACGACCGAAACCAGTGAAGCGGAATCAGATGGCGATTCCAAAACTGCAGAGGTTGCTGTTGAGCAAAGCGAATCTGAAGCACAAACACAAGGAGTGGGTAGTGCCGTTGACTCCGCGAACACGCAAGTCGACACTGCGGCCACCGACGCTGTTGAAGACAACACAACAACCGAAACGGAAATAACCGAAGTCGCGCAGACTGAAGGTGATACGCAGGAGGCCACTGCCGCTTCAGAAAATTCTGACACCGCAGAAGTCGCCGAAACCGGGACTGCCGAAACGGTTCAGACAGAAGAAACTCAGGCAGTGGAAACCACCACGGAAGAATCAGCCACGGTATCTGTGGAGTCAGCAACAAGCACTTACGAGATTGTACCCAGCGCAATTGGTGAACAGAGCAGCACTGCTGAGGTGGTTCGGATCGTTATTCAGGAACCGGCTGCAAGCGGGGATGTGATTCCCGATCTGCAGAACGACATCGGTTCCGTGCAGGACGGCCTAAATCAATATGGGGAAAAGCTCGGCGTTGTTGAAACGCTGCTGGAATCGTTACGCAGCAAGTAGACTGATATTTCTGATAGTGGTTTCTCGGGTTGTGTTGGTACAGCTCGCTTGCGTTCTGAAAACACTGCATCTGGCTCGCTCACACGTCGGATTCGATAATCAGGCAAAAGCCTGGCCGGGATACCGGTCAGAAACTACTTGATTCAATACCCGCGTAATCGCCCCATCTAGCGGGCGAGTCAGCACCTTGTTTTCAAACAATTCATGCTCAGATGACGACGAATCTCGCTCGTTCGTAAACACCTGCAGCTGTCGCTGATTCCAGCATCTGACGCGCCGTAGGAGTCTGCGCGGCAGAACCTCTGCTACTGCGAACGCGCCCTGACGGTGCCTTTTTATCGATCATTTTCGTGGCGTTAGAATAACTATGCGCCTTAAATGATCGTAAACATGCCCTCGCCATGGCATGTTCTCGCTACGCAGACTTCTACCGCGCAGAATCCTTGCGTGCTTTCGCGGATGGCATCGATGACCATTCCTCAAAAGTAGTTAACTCTTTAAAG
>CALLLY010000051.1 GCA_938008205.1 uncultured Granulosicoccaceae bacterium | reverse complement strand
ATGACGATCATTCCAGTGAACATCTGGCTGAAATGTATGCCGTTGTCACCGAGGCAATGCCTGAGCAATCGGTTGATCTGGCACAGACGATCACAGAAGCAGTGCCGAGTGCCGCATCAGAAGTTACTGAAGCACTGATTCAAGCGATTACTGGCGACGACGAGCAATACGATGAACAGGCGTCAGAGGCTATCAGTCAGCACATGAGTAATCTGGCCGATGCGGTGCCCGAACAGATGGAAGATATCGCCGCTTCAATTATAGAAACCGTACCTGAAGCAGCGGATGATGTAGACGAAGCGCTTCGCGACTGGCAGCAGAGCGAGCAGGAAAACAGCGATACGCCAAAACAATAAAATCTACCGGCGGCAGCACTTTAACTGGGCTGAGGTTAGCGAACTTCATACGCCGTTACACTTTTTTCATGGCGCAAAAGACACGGTACACAAGGTGCCTGATTTACAGAACCTGCTGACCGGAATATCTAATCCACCGCTGACCGTGTTCGAAGATACCGGGCATATCATGCAGTATCAGCACTTTCATCGCCTGCTACACGAGTGCTGCAGTCAATGGGAGCAAATCAGGCCCGCGTGAACGTACCGGGTAAATATGCCTAACCCTCTGTTTTTAATGTACTTAAAAAAATAGTTAAAAAAAGTACAATGAAAATGTCGATTTGCTGATTTCCCAATCGTCTTGTTAGTACAGCACCACAAGGGCGCTGCAAACCGAAACAAACCGGAGAGAAAAAATGCAATACATGTGCTTAATCTATTCAGCAGCAAACGCAGGTCCACAGCCGGGCACCCCTGAATTTGGTCCCTTTATGAAGGCCTATCAGGATTTCACCACCATGGTAAAAGACAAAGGTGCATTGGTGAGCGGGGATGCGCTGCAACCAATCGAAACAGCCACCACAGTCACCAAAGAGAACGGCAAGCTGGAAACCACAGACGGACCGTTTGCAGAGACCAAAGAACAACTGGGCGGTTACTACTTGCTGGACTGCAAAGATCTGGACGAGGCAATTAACTATGCTGCGCAGATCCCGACGGCAGAACATGGCCGAATAGAAGTGCGGCCCGTAATTGTTTGGGATGACTAACCGGCTGTGACCCTCTGATTCCCGCTGATAACCGTCGGCGGGAATCTGGACTCTTTATAAATGCTGCCACCACTTCATATCAATCAAGCTGTCGACCGAACGGTAAAAGAACACTGGGGCCGTATTCTGGCTATTCTGGTAAAAACCACCGGCGATATGCAATTGGCAGAGGATGTTCTGCAAGACGCCACAGCAACAGCACTGACGCACTGGCGGGAAAACGGCATACCGGACTCACCCGAGGCATGGCTGATTCAAACTGCCCGCCGTCGCGCGCTGGATAAATTCAGAAGAGAGAAAACCTTCGACAAACTTCAGCCGGAACTTCAACAATGGCTGGAAATACAATCCGATGACAACAACGGAGCCGAAGACGAGGTTATCCCCGATAAGCGCCTGGAACTAATTTTTACCTGTTGTCACCCTGCACTTGATCAAAAAACTCAGGTGGCGCTGACACTTCGCACGCTGGGGGGCTTAACCACAGACGAAATAGCCGGCGCATTTCTCGACAAACCTCAAGCGATGGCGCAACGGCTGGTGCGTGCCAAAAAGAAAATCAAGCACGCAAAAATCCCCTATGAAATACCAGAAGCTACACTGATGACAGAACGATTGTCATCTGTTCTGGCAGTGATCTATTTTATTTTCAATGAAGGATACTCGGCCGGTACCGGACGTTATATAATTCGCAATGATCTCTGTGATGAGGCAGTTCGTCTCGCCAGAATAACGCTTACGCTGCTCCCGCAGCAAACGGAGATTGCGGGGTTGCTAAGCTTGATGCTGTTACACGACTCACGTCGCTTTGCACGCCAGAACGCAGGCGGTCAAATGATCGCACTTGAATTTCAGAATCGTGCGATCTGGGACAAACAAAAAATATCCGAAGGGATAACATTGCTAAAAAACACGCTAAAGCAACAGCGTGTCGGACCTTATCAGGTACAGGCCTCTATCAGCGCTATCCATGCAGAAAGCGACCAATGGCAAAACACCGACTGGCCACAGATCATTGCGCTATATGATCTACTGTACGCCATGCAGCCGTCACCTGTGGTTCGAATAAACCAGGCCGTTGCCATTTCTTACGGCGGAAAACCGGATGCCGCACTCAAGCTACTCAAACAACTGGAGCAGGATTCAAGTGTGCAAAGTTACCAGCCATTCCATGCGGCGCTTGCAGAGATTCTCATACGCCAGGGAAAAACCGGTCCCGGACGTACCGCCTTACATCAAGCAATCAGCTTATCTACCAATGATGCTGAAAAACAGTTTTTAGTATCCAGACTGGATTCCCTCAAACCGTAACAGCAGTCAACACCGTAATATCCAGCTTCACAGTGTACAGTTGCTATAATCAGTTCCTTCCCGCACCTGTACTTTCCATGTTAGTTCGAACCAAAACCGTCCCGATGTTGCCACGTTTGTGACCGTCGAGTTCTTTATATATCTGGCAATAGGGTCTCTCGCCAGCGGTTTTGTCAACGGTTTGGCCGGGTTGGGAACCGCTTTGTTTGCAATGGGCTGGTGGTTGCAGGTAATGACGCCAGTGGAAGCAGTGGCAGTGATACTGGTAATGTCACTGGTCAGCGGTGTGCAAGGCATGATACTGGTCTGGAAATCTATAGACTGGAAACTGTTAGGGAAATTCCTTATCCCTGCGCTTGTTGGCATCCCTATAGGGCTACGTTTGCTCTCCTACATCAATTCAACCATTCTTGTCACACTTATCGCAGCCTTTCTACTTATCTATGGCGGATTTTTTTCGTTCCGGAAACATCTACCCAACCTGACCCGAAAAACACCAGTCATTGACGTTAGCGTCGGTTTTATCGGTGGAATACTTGGCGCTGTGGGCGGACTGTCCGGTGTACTGCCTGCGATGCTGTGTTCCATGCGCCCGTGGTCAAAAATGAAACAACGAGCTGTGTTACAGCCTTTTAATTTTATTGTCATGAGCCTCGCCGCCACCATGCTCGCTTTTAAGGGCGGTTATCCGATTTCGACAATTAAAATTATGGCAATCTCATTCCCGATAACCATGATTGCGTCATTCATTGGCATACAGGTATTCAGGCGATTAAATGACGATCAGTTTCGCCGGCTGTTAATTATCATGATGTTGTTATCTGGCGTTATCCTGATTGTTAAGGAATATTTTTTATAGCGCTGCCGAGCACGGGATTCAGTAGTGATCAGAAGGCAATATTAATATTGCCGGATACCTGGCTTGACGCGTCTGGTTTCCTGATTTGCTCGACAAAATCGGTGTTCTCGGAAGCTCGAAGCGTAAGCGAGTCCAGTTAGATCAGATACCACACTCAAACGTCGAGTAGAAAAAATCTCAACAGCGCAGACACCCCGATTACCGCTTAGGAATACCACCCGGTATCTAAACACTCAACGCTTGGTGTTACACTCGGGCCTCACCAGAACAACGCTCACAACAGAACAATCCCATGTCAGAAAAACTTCCGATAATGACGCAGCCGGAAATGAACAACGGTGCTCTGCGCGAGCCTATATCCGCAAATCTTCTGGGTCGCGCGGTACTGGATAAAAAAGGGGATTTTGAAGCGGGCAGCTATCAGAGCTTCACCTTAACTTACACTGCCGGGCGTTTCGGTATAGACGACAGCGGTAGTTTGCGAGTGGTGTTCAGGTTTGCCACTGATCAAAGCGATCCACAATTTGATGACCCTAAGGCACCAAACTATACCAGCGTGATCGCATCAAACAAAGCTGTGCTGCAATGTCGATTCGACCCCAAAGGCAACATCCGGCCGTGGGATCGGACACTGCAGATCAAGGTGGTTAAAGGCTTTATGAAAGAGGGTGACACCATCACTATCCGGTTTGGCGTCACTGAGGAAGGTTCACCAGGCATGCGCCTGCAAACCTTTTGTGAAAGCCGCTACGAGTTTCGTGTGCTGGTAGACCCGGTTGCCACTTACAATTTTCAACCACTGCCACAACAGCCAGCCATTGCCATTGTACCTGGGCCCCCGGCAACCTGGGCTGCGGTTATCCCGAGCATAGTTAAAACCGGACAACCATTTACGTTGCGAATAAAAGCGGAAGATCGTTGGGGCAACCCGTCTAATCTTGCCAGTGAGGTGTTACATCTACAGTCTGACTCCACCATTACCGGCCTGCCGGAGACCGTACAGGTTGAGAAAGGCTCCTTCTCTACTGAAGTCACCGATTTACGACACAGAGAAGAAGGTATCGTCAAAATTTCAATTCACGATCAGTCGGGCAAACATCTCACAACAACTAACCCTGCACAGTTTTTATCAGATCCGCAACAGTTTAAATATTGGGGAGATATACACGGCCAGTCAGATGAAACTCTTGGCACGAACAGCGCAGCTGACTACTTTGCGTTTGGCCGTGATCGCGCCTTTCTGGATGTATGCGCCCACCAGGGTAACGACTTTCAGATGACCGAGCAGTTCTGGAAAGACTTAAACATTGTAACCGCTCACTTCAACGAGCCCGGTCGCTTTGTCACCCTGCCCGGTTACGAATGGTCCGGCAATACAGCACTTGGCGGAGATCGCAACGTGTTTTTCCCAGTTGAAGGTCGCACCATGCGTCGATCCTCCCACGCACTGATTGAAGATCAATTTGATATCGACACGGATTGCCACACAGCAGCAGAGCTGTTCGAATCATTTGCGAAACATGAAGAATGGGATGTAATCTGCATGGCGCATTGCGGTGGTCGCTACGCCGATATCACCATGGCGCATGATGGGCGATTCGAAAAATCCGTAGAAGTCCACTCGGCCTGGGGAACCTTTGAATGGCTGGTGCAAGACGCCTTTAAGATGGGCTACCGGGTTGGCATAGTCGGCAACTCTGATGGCCACAAGGGCCGCCCCGGTGCCAGCTACCCCGGTGCAGGCTGGTTTGGTGCAATAGGCGGCCTTACCTGTTACCTGATGCCACAACTCAACCGCGATACTCTGCTCAATTGCATCTGCAGCCGTCACCACTACGCCACCACTGGTGGCCCTAACGGACGCCCGTTAATAGATCTGTCGGTAACCTTCAACACCCCCGCCACCTGCTACCACGATGACCCTGCCCTGTATCCCAACGCAAAAAGTACCTCCTGCACAAGCGCGACCATGGGAGACATCGTCCACCTGCCAACCGGAGATGCCGAGCTCACCTTTACCGTCACCACCGGCTCCCCCATTAAACGCATCGATCTGTTTAACGGACTGCAGCATCTGGAATGCTACCGCCCCTTCGACAAAGAGTTGCAGGCAAACCGTATTGCGGTGATGTGGGAAGGTGCAGAATACCGCGGACGCTTTCGCTCCGTGCAATGGGACGGCACCGCAGAATTCGACAGTGCAACGGTACAATCAGTGATACCGGTAAATTTTTTCAACCGCGATAAAACACTGCAACAAGAGTCTGATAACAAACTGAGCTGGCAATCAGTCACCACCGGTAACCACGCCGGATTTATTGCCACCTTGAACCATTCTGATCAAGGTAATATCACACTCAACACTCCTTTAATTAAACAAACACTGGCACTAAAAGACATCGACTACAAAGACACAGAACTGGATGCCTCAGATGTACTGCCAAGAAAAATCACCATTGCCAGATTACCGGATCAAAACACCCATACCACCTGCACAATAACGCGCACACTCAAGCCTGCAGACGGTCAGGACAATCCGTTCTATGTCAGAGTGACTATGGAAGACGGTACACAGGCATGGACAAGCCCTGTCTATGTTCTAAGAAAGCTATGAGTTGATATTTTCACTATGGACACTTTGCGCCTCAGCCACAGGTGCGCTCGCTGAATGAACTACAACAATCGATTGTCGATTTTGGCTTTAACCGGTTTTTGGATTTTTATTTTACTGAAGTCCGGGTGCAACTGATTCAACAACACATTCTGCTCATAAGGAGATACGACCGACGGCACCCACAATACCGCACAGTCCGCAGTGTCATACCACTCATTCCCAATCTTTCGACACGCGTTCTGATCTGCCACC
>CALLLY010000050.1 GCA_938008205.1 uncultured Granulosicoccaceae bacterium | reverse complement strand
CGCACGCGCGCAGCTTGCCGATCCTTCGTTTCCAGGGACGGCTTCCGCGGCAGACCTTGAAAAAGCGGCGAATCAGCCGGGTTGGGGAGAATCAAATACTGAAATCCCTAACTTCCCGATCACAGACCGCGGGCGCAAATTTGCTGCCGTTGCACCAATCATTGCGGAGATCTCCAAAGATTTCGGCAAAGTGCGTAATACCGGTGGTCAATTCGATCAGCGCATCGCCTCGATCGACCAGCAGCTTAAGCAACTGCAGGAGAAGCTCACACAGTCATCTCTTGAAGGTGCTGAATTGGAAGAGCGAGAGCAATTTCTGAAGCAAGCGAACAAAATGTTCAAGCGCATTGATGATGGCACCGTGTTCCCGCCGGATGCACTCAATTCAATTGAACAGTCTGTTGTCATGTTTGAATCTGAGGCGTCGAGTCAGCAGGGAGGTCTCAAATACATTGATGCTTTTGCGATGCCGACTGGAACAATTGTCGCTGGCAGTACCAACTGCAGTGAACAGGGTTCCGGGCGCTGGTTGCCCAAACCTTCAGATACGCTCGGGACCCTGGTTGAAATTTCTCGACCAAGTGTTGGCTACAAGGGCATACCGATGCTCTGGTACAAACAGAAACCTGTTGCAGAGATGGTGGGGTTTTTTGTACCCGACTGGATTGCTGATTTTGTACCGGGAAAGTATCCCAAACACAATCCGGATGGCTCTATAGATGAAAATCTGAAAACCAAAGTACTGAACATTGCCACCGGCAACTTTCCATCGGTGTCAGTACCCGTGCCAACCGGACATATCTGGGATTCGATCATGCGAGTGGTCACCGGTTTGTTTCTGGGCATTTTACTCGGTGTGCCGCTCGGGCTGTTCATGGGACTATCGCGTTTTGCAAAAGGCTTCTTCGATCCGATGATCGAATTGTACCGGCCGGTCCCACCACTGGCATGGGCGCCGTTGATTCTGACCATTTTCGGTATCCAGGACGACGGTAAGATATTCCTGCTGTTTATGGTAGCCTTCGCAATCATGGTCATTAGTGCGCGAACCGGTGCAACAGGCACACAGTTGTCAAAAATCCATGCTGCACACTCACTCGGTGCCTCCCGAAAACAGATTATCCGCGAGGTGATTCTACCCAACTCGCTGCCGGAAATTCTCACTGGTATCCGGATATCGATCGGGGTGTGCTGGGGTACACTGGTAGCGGCAGAAATGCTGGCTGGTACTACCGGTATTGGCTTTGTAGAAAATGTGGCACGTAAACAAAGCGACTATGAAATTATCTGGGTCACAATTATTCTGCTTGGTGTACTCGGGTTGTTGTTTGACCTCATCATGCGCTGGGTGATTAATCGCACTATTCCATGGCGCGGTAAAGGCTAGTTGCAGTAAAACCAAAAAAGCCCGCATGAGCGGGCTTTTTTTTATTGTTTGGTAATTACAGCCCTATCTAGATTGTTGTGCCGAGCTTTTTCTCGAGGTCACGAATGCTGTTTGTGGCACTCATGTTTTGAGGTGAAATCTCCAGAACCTGCTCGAACGCATGCATCGCCTTTTCCTCGTCTCCTACCTGTAGCATGATCAACCCAATACCGGAAAGCGCGCCAAAGTGTCGTGGTTCCAGCAGGAGCGTTTGCTCGATATCGGCAAGCGACTGTTCATAGTTGCCCAGTAAGTAATGTACTGTCGCTCTGCGATTCCACGCCTCAGCGAAGTCTTTTTCTTCATCGACCAGCGTGTTTAGTGCGTTCAAAGCAATGGTGTATCTGCCGGCGTTCATCGCTTCTACGGCAGTTGCCATGCGCTCGCCACCGTCTTCATCATCCCTCTCGTACCACTTTTTCCAGATCTCTGTCTCGATCATCACGGCTTGTTGCGGGCTTTCTGCTGCTTTGAGCTGCCCGAACAGAGCGGGCAGGTTTGCGTGTTTCTGATCTGCTTGTACGATCGGACAAGCCAGAATACCGGTTAAAAGCAGTGTACGTAGACGGTGCATCCTGTTCTCTCCCCAAAGCTCGGCGTAAAGTAACACCAACGCCATTCAATAGTGTGGCGTCCGCGCTTCCCGCAAATTTATGAACTGGTTAACATAATAGACAAACACGGCACGAATAAAACCCCACCCAATGACGAAAGCACTGTCGTACCCTGATTTGCTGGCGTCAAAGCTATTACGCAGTCTGTATTGTGGTTGGATTACAGCAACTTCTCTCTCACGATCGTGCTTTCCAGCTTCTCGATTAGAAATTCTGCCGGATTTTCGTTGAAATAGATCATTCGATCCACCAAATCGACAGCCTTGGTATCGTGCAGGATATTGCGCTTGTGCTGTGGTCGGAGGAATTGTTGGTCGGTGGCGTGTTCGAGAAATGCCAGCAGGTTGTCGTAGAAGTTCTCAACATTCAACAACCCGGTTGCTTTGGTATGAAGCTGCAGTTGCTGCCAGGTACAAACCTCTATGAGCTCTTCAAGGGTGCCAATACCGCCTGGTAACGCCAGAAATCCGTCAGACATCTCAGCCATTTTGGCTTTCCTCTCGTGCATGCTGCTGACAACAATCAGATCGGTCAGGTTTTTATGGCTAATCTCCAGTTCAGTGAGATGTTGCGGAATCACGCCGAATGCACTGCCGCCTGCCTCGAGAACCGCATCTGCCACCGCTCCCATAACGCCGATGCTGGCACCTCCGTAGACCAGATCGATTCCTCGCTCTGCCATGTAATGACCCAGCTCCCTGGCAGTTTCAACATATATTGGACTGGCACCGGGACTGGATCCGCAGAATACGCAGAGGTTTTTCATATCGCAGGTTCCCTCCAGGGAGCGTGGTTAATGGGTTGAGTAAGTGGAGTAAACGGCGAGTATAACAACCGCTACCATCGCAAGTGCCATGGCGATGTTGATGGTGCGTTGGGTCGCGGGTGTTAGTGCCAGGCTTTTCAGCGCAATACCGGCTGCCAGCCAAAGCAGGTGAATGGGAATCCATATCGCATTAATAACCAGAAATTTAATTGCGGTTTCAAACAGGAAATTGCTGTTGCCAAAGGCGAACCCGGAAAACAAGGTTGTATTAACGACATATGCTTTGGGGTTAATTGTTTGCAGCAGGATTCCGTCTACGATGCCCGGAGGCCGGGTTGCTTCAATAAATCCGATTTTCGAACCGGACAATGCTACCCTCAGTGCTAACCAGAATAGATAACCCGCAGACAATGTCAGCAGTATTGTTCTGACCCAGGGTACAGAAAAAACAATCGTTGCCAACCCACTGACAACTGCCAGTGCAACCAGGTTAGTGCCGATAAAAAGACCGGTGATGTAACGCAATCCTGTATCGCGCCCGAATGCTGCTCCAACTCCAGCTGTGGACAATACACCCGGGCCAGGGGTGATTAAGAGCAGAAAAACCGAGAGTATGAAGTAACTCATTGACGAATCAGGTTGGGAAAGCAGTTGATATGTTACCGCAGTGTCTGATCGTATCCCTACGATTTTCGGTAATTCTCACTGTGTGGGCTGGCGCTGTATGACCTCTTCCGGAGCGTGGTGATTTGGTATGGCATGGTTGTTTCGTAATTGTTAATAATTTGCGGGTTGGAACAGGCATTAAGTTGGGATCCATCGCACGCTTTTGGCCGGTTCTGTGTTTTCACCGGGTCATGGTTTGCGAAAGTTTAAAAAAGCAGTAAAGCCAGAGTGTTTTCTGCCGTTAACGACCGGTTTATCTGAGCAATCCAGAAAACCTGATGGAAAATACTGTTAATCCTGTTTATCTAACTGAAAAGAAAACCGTTATTAGTAGAATGCCGAAGTTCTACGAGAGAATCATGTCACCGATATTAAAATGCGTGGTATGCGCTGCCATTGTCCTGCAAGGGTGCAATGGTGGTGGAGGGGATGAACAGAGACTGAGGGGGGTATTCCTCGACAGCCCGGTTAGCGGTTTGCGCTACGCTACACCAACTCAACAGGGGCTTACAGATAGCGAAGGCGCTTTTTTCTACAGTGCGGGTGAGTCAGTAGTATTTTCGATTGGAGAATTATCGTTTCCCTCGGTTACTGCTGCAGCCACAATTACTCCACTCGAGTTAGCGCAAGCAGATGATATTGAGGATGAGCAGACGGTCAACCTGTTGAGGTTATTGCAAACCGTTGATGAGGACCGGAATCCTGAGAACGGTATCAATATTCCAGAGTCCGCACACGACTCGGTAATCTTGCCGAAGTTTCGTTTTAACGGATCACTGGATGTCGAGCAGTTCCTCGAAAATATTGTCGAACAGGTACACGCTGACGGGCGCGACCTTGTCTCGAAAGAGGCCGCTGTAGATCATTTTTTAAATGCGCTTGTTGCACAAGCGGGTAGCGATGAGTCGGTCTCAGAGGTTGTTGCATTAACCTATCTTGTCGAATCAGACGATCAGTACGCGGGGGCCTTCTTGTCGGTGCAGGATGCTGCCTACTCACTGAATCTTGGGGACACCTGGCAACAAGGGTCGCTCAATCAGATAGAAAATGTATTTCGATTAAAGTCAGTTGATGGTAGTAGCCAGTTTCTGACGTCTGGGCAGAACGATTCTAATCAAATTGTTTATTGCCTGGGCAAAAGGCCTTACCCGGTGTCAGCGTGTGATGCTGACGCAAGGCTTTTTGTCGCGTTTGATGACGAAAGTGAGGCGAGACTTTACAACACTTCGCAAGAGCCAACTTTCGAGGCTGCTGAAGAGGAAAGCCCGAATGGTGATAGTGGCGATGCTCTGGTAGACGGTAGCAACTCAGGGTTGGGCAATGAGTCTGAACCGGATAGTCAACTCGAGCAGAATACTGATACCGAAAGCCAAACAGAAGGTGTTGTCAATATCAGCACGGACAACAGTGTTGATGAGAACGACAGCACAAGTGACAACACGGCCAATAATACCGATTCAAGTACTCCCGTTGAAACGGATGCTGACAACACTGACGACGAAGGCACCCCGCAGCCTTCCGTGATTACCACAACAACTAATTGCCCAACCGGGCTTAGAGCGCCGGCACGTTTTTCTGTGTATGCGAATGAGCCAGCCGGTTGTCAGTGGGATAGTTTTGATAATCAGGTGTGGACCTGGAATCCCGCGGCAGGCTACGATTTGACTGATAACTCAGTGACAGCGTCACAGGGAGGCGTTTATACGGGCGAGTTCTCACATAGCTGTACAGAGCCTGCCACCGGACTGCAACGTACTGTGACGGCATCGTGCACGGTAGATGTTTCAAATGCATACGGTGTGGAAGACATTACTGATTTGTTTTTTGTTACCGGCCAGTCTAATGCATCAGGTTTGGAAACCGGATATGACGCGACACTGGATGCTCCGGATAGTCGGGTTTTTGCATACAC
>CALLLY010000049.1 GCA_938008205.1 uncultured Granulosicoccaceae bacterium | reverse complement strand
GCTACACCAGTTGCAAACAAACCGAATGCAATTGCGACTCCCACCTTTTGTAATCTATTAGTTGTCATTTCAACAATCTCGTTATAATGTGGTCTGTTAAGACTGAACAGCCTACACTCAACATTGCGAGACTGTTAATGTGTATTATGTCGCAAAAATTACTGGCTTGTCACCTTTCTGTTTCAAATGTTTTTCACTTTGCATCTTTTTGCGAACGCTCAGCAGAAAACAATCACTGATTACTGCCGAGATCGACACAAGGTGGGCAGCTTCTAGGATCCGCGTCGCAATTGCGCAAACGCCTGCGGATCAGCTATTTCGCCCTCTTCGTTAATTTCCGGGTAGTCAATCTGGTGTTCATCGCAGAATTTCGCTTCAACCGGCCGATACCATCTAAAAAGTGTTCGCTCATAATCGTGCGGCGCCAGGCGACGCTGCTGGTACATCCCCTCGGCCTGACGCTGGCGCTGCGCTTCCAGTAGCACAATCGCTGCAGCGACCGATACGTTGTAGGACTCCACCATCCCGAGCATCGGGATCGAGACATGATGATCAGCCAGGCTGGCCGCCTGCTCGCTCACCCCATACAACTCCGCCCCGAACAGCACCGCAGTTGGCTGGCAGAAGTTAACTTCACGAAAGTCACTGGAGCGTGGGCTTTTGTGCACAGCAACCACTTTAAAACCCCGCTGTTGCAGTTGCTCGATGGGCTGAGATACTTCGTCATACAGATGCAAATCCAGCCATTTATCGCTGCCCATCGCAATACCACTGCGCGCGCGAAACGCATCGTCATCAAGCATAGAAACATGAAATTCATGTACACCGACCGCGTCACAGGTCCGCATGATGGCAGACACATTGTGCGGTTTGTGCACGTTGTCTGTAATAACGGTGAGATCAGGCTGTCGCTTATCGAGACAAGCCCGGATTTTATTGAAGCGCCTAAGGGTCACTGGCCAGCACTAGCCTTTGCAGCCGCTTCGATGCAGTCACGCAAAGCCCGATGCGTGAGTTCCGGCTTTTCAGTCATCATCATGTGTCCACAATCTGCAATTCGGATGACCAAAGGATTGTCGAAATTTTTTATCAATGAATTAGCGGCGCGTGTCGGCGTCATCATATCGAGCTCTCCGAGGATCAAGCCAACAGGACAGCGCACAGCTTTTGCAGCTTGTTCTCCCTGATCATAGGTATGGCACGCATTCATATCAGCGTACATAACACCATCGGGCGCTTGCTCCATTAAACGCTCTGCAAGTGTTTGTGCATGCACTCCCGCAACCGGGTTGCCACCCAACTGGGAACCAAAGCTGTGACCAAATAACGATACTATGTCGATAGCCATATGATCATTAGCCAGTGCACTGTCCAGCAGCGGTTTACCCACTGTCATTGGATATCCGGTTCCTAACATCACAAGCCCATTGGAGTTATTCGCCTTGCGTGCGCACTCCAGTGCCACCAGAGACCCCATGCTGTGCCCGACCCAGTGCACACCGTTGTCTGTTGCTAACGTTTCGATAAGCTGGCAAACAATATTTGCTGATTGCTCTATGGTTGTCGGTAATTCGACCGTTGACTGACCGTGGCCGGGCAGATCAATAGAGGCAATGTTATAACCACGCTTGGCCCAGTAGCGTGCAAATAAAGTCCACACGGTATGGTCCATGGACGCGCCATGAATAAAGCAAATCAGAGGCTGCCCGGGCAGATGGTTCTCACCACCGGTATAGACATACATCTGTTTGCCATTCAGCTCTACTATCATTGCGATACTCCTTTTTGCGATGCTTTGAGTGCAGCGCCAAGGTCTCCGATCAGGTCACGCTTATCCTCAAGACCAATGGATAGTCTTACCAGACCTTCGGAGATACCTGCTTCACGTAGTGCATCACTGTCCATACGACCATGCGTCGTACTGGCAGGGTGAATCACCAGTGATTTAGCATCACCCACGTTGGCAAGATGAGAAAAGAGCTGAAGCCTCTCTATAAAACAACGGCCTGCATCGCGCCCGCCTTTTAACTCAAAGCTAAACACTGCCGTCGATCCGTTTGGCAGCAGCTCGGCTGCGAGCTCTCGATCGGGATGATCCGGCAGTTCCGGATACGCAACACTCTCGACTGCCTCGTTACCAGTTAAGAATTCAACAACTGCACGGGTGTTTTCTATATGCCGCTGCATTCTCATTGACAGAGTTTCGCAACCTTGCAACAGGTAGAACGCATTTGCCGGACTCATGCTGGCGCCAAAGTCTCGCAAGCCTTCACGTCTGGCACGCGATACAAAGGCAGCGGGCCCGAACTCCTCGACAAAGTTCATTCCGTGAAAGCCCTCATAGGGTTCTGTGAGCTGGGTAAATTTGCCGGACTTACGCCAGTCAAAACGACCAGAGTCAACCACACAACCACCGATCGCAACGCCATGGCCACCAATAAACTTGGTCAAAGAATGAACCACGATGTCGGCACCATGATCAAACGGTTTGATTAGACACGGAGGTGTCAGTGTAGAGTCGAGCACCAATGGCACGCCATGCCGGTGAGCGATCTCGGCTATCGCCGGGACGTTAAGCACTTCACAGCTGGGGTTAGCGACTACCTCGCCAAAACAAAGCCTGGTGTTATCACGCAGTGCGTCCTGCCATTCTTGTGGGTTTTGCGGATCGACAAAAGTGGTTTCGATCCCGAAACGCGGAAACGTATAGGCCAGCAGGTTATGAGTACCTCCATATAATGCCCGCGATGCGACGATGTGCGAGCCAGTGCCGGCCAGAGTGCTTATCGCCAAATGAATAGCTGCCATACCACTCGCGGTGGCCACCGCACCGACACCACCTTCAAGCGCGGCAACGCGCTCTTCGAGCACCGCCACTGTCGGATTGGATATCCGCGAATAGACATGTCCGGCCCGACCGACATTAAACAACGATGCCGCATGCTCGCTATCGTCAAAGACAAAAGACGTACTTTGATAAAGTGGTG
>CALLLY010000048.1 GCA_938008205.1 uncultured Granulosicoccaceae bacterium | reverse complement strand
TTCCTGGCACGCCGGAATTCACCCGGGCTGTGATTTTAATCACAACGCCTTGTCCGATTTACTGCGCTGGTCCGGGAGCGCTTTCGGTAATCCCAGATTACTGCACTTTCATACCTGCGGAGAGTATGCACCGGGAGAAATCTCCTGGAACATCATCGACCCGACCATCTATATTGATGATATCGCTGTGTGGGAAGACGGCAGTTTGTATCCTGAGCGCCTGGAAACCTGCGCTGAAATACTCTCACACCATCCGAACCTCGCCTCGCTCTACGCACACCCGTATAGAGAAATCGGCATTGCGGGTTGATTGAATCTTCCGCGGAGAAAACGTCAACACCGGCAATTCCCGGCCGTGACTTTCTGCAGTTTATTCAACAAGAAAACAGACAAGGTTCACAAATTCCCTGACTGCATGCCGCACAGGAGTGAATTAGCCGCAATGCAACAAAATAATTCACTGCTGTCGCCGTTATCAATTTGACGGCTAACTGATGTTAATAAACCCTTGGCAAATCGACTGTGTCACACCCTTGTTGTCGACGATGATGAGGCAATACAGGAAATTCTGAAAGCGACGTTGACGGAGCACGGTATGCCTGTGCACACGGCATCGAGCGCGGAAGAAGCACTTGAGATTTTTGCCATCGAAGACATCGATGTTGTGATCACCGATGTACAGATGGGCGGTATGAGTGGCTTCGACCTGCTGAAGCGCCTCAAACTAATCGACCAGTCCGTGAAGGTCATTGTTATGACCAGTTACAATAGCTACGAGTCGGTACTGCAGGCATTGCAACTGGGTGCATACGACTACCTTCAAAAACCACTCGACAACCAACCCTCTGTTGTTGCCGCTGTTCAGCGAGCATTTGAGAATTCAAAACTGCAACAGGAAAATCTCGATTTACTGGTCCAGCTGCGGGCCAGCCACGATCAACTGTCCGCAGCCAACCGAAGCCTGAAAGAAGCAAACAAAAAGCTCAAACGACTGGCGGTCACCGATGGCCTGACCAATCTTTACAATCGCAGGTTCTTTGATCAGGTGTTAAAACGGGAAGTTGGCAGACGCAATCGATACAAGCTTGCGTTGTCCGTCGTGATGATAGACATCGACAACTTTAAGGCATTTAACGATACCTACGGACACGCGGGCGGCGACACAGCGATTAAAACAGTAGCCAAGGTACTGATTGAATCTGCAAGAACAACCGATATCATTGCGCGCTACGGCGGCGAAGAGTTTATTGTGGCACTACCACTCACAGAACCTTCAAGAAGTATTACCTTTGCAGAGCGCGTTCGAAAGAACATAGAAAATCGTATTATCGAAATTTCAGACACGGAATCTTCTTCACTAACGCTGAGCATAGGAATCGCCGGTGTTGATGCAAAAGCGCCCCCTATCTCTACACCCGAACTAATCAACACGGCAGATGAAGCACTTTATCTGGCGAAGCAACAGGGTAAAAACCAGTGTCAGCTATTTACAATTGACACAAAAGACCGTGCAGCTTAGTAGAAAAACACTTTATTTATAGCACTTTGGGTCTCTCGGGCAGGCACCACTTCTAGGGCAGATTACCCGCGCTTCATTGTCTATTCCCCGCTCCAGCCACGCGATATTCAGAATTTTGGCAACGCTGTTAAGCTCTTTTTTTATCGATGCAGGGATTGACGCAGACCCCCCTTTCCCTCCACAAGCCTTCTTTAAGCCTTCAGCAATCGTATTCGCATCCTTACCTTGTGCAGCTATCGCAGGGTTCAGCTCTATGCCTGTGCACAGCACCTGATTGTTACCCGCAAGATCTTTCACTTTAATGGACTCACAGCAGTAGATTCGCGTTTCGTTACCTACATCGAGCAATGATATTTGCGCTGAAGAATAGTTCATTTCAGAATCGATTTTTCTAAACACAGCCCAGTGCTGACACGGGTCCTGCACTAATCTCATGTTACCCCAGGGCAAAGGAATACCATTGCCCCTATATACAGCATTGAGCTTTCCGGGTGGATACGCATCAAAGTAATGCCAATGCGGGTAAGGTGATACTGCCGTCATGCGCCTCATCACAATAGACGTAGAAACATCGACAAACTTCCCGATATTAACTTCATAAGCATGTTGCTCAAGTAATCGTCGAAAAGGAACTTTGGGGCACAGCAGTGCCGCTGCAAAAAAGCTGCACTCGAAGTCACGCCAGGCATGCATGATGTCCTGTGCATCAACTGCACTTGCCTGACTCATGTGCGGCACTATCTCTCTGAAGCCCTCAACCTGCTGTTTACCAGTGAGCATAACGCTCTTCACACCGTCGCCGTTGTGTAGCGTCATGTGGCCTATATAGACAGCTAAATCATACTTATGACGAACCGGTTGCTTTTTAAGTGACTGATTAAGATTTATTGTATCCGGCGCGGTAAAGAACGAGCGCACTCTATCCGCCGAGGTCACACCAAGGTGTTCTATAACCTCCACAGGAAGGTCATTAAACCACTTAACTTTCAACCCGAGTGTTTTACAGATTGCCTGCAGATCTTCAAGGTTAAGAGGCATTTGTTTTTTGCCAACTTCTTCTGCAGCACGCTCAAGATCGGGAAAGTGATTTTGATTCCTCTCCTGATGAGCTCGTATTAACAGATGCGCGAATTGACGCCCTGACGTACCGGTTTGCGACAGCATTTCGGGAATCGCAATTTGCAGAATCTCTTTTGTGAAAAGAAACCCCGGTTCAAGTGCCATTCCGGCAATCCCCCCCCAATTACCTTTGTCCGGAATAATCGCTTCTTCTTCCGGAGCATCATCTAAAAACCAGTCAGGTGACTTTTGGAATACGCTGGCAATTACCTCCAGCATCCCTTTGCTGGGAGTTCTTTTGCCGCGCTCTATCATAGATAGATACGACACCGATGGCGCTGCTTCAGCATTAATCTTCACACAACGGGACGACAAATCTTCCATGGTTAATTTGTTGCGCTTACGCAGATTGCGAATCTTCGTGCCTAGAAAATGCGCATTTCGCAACATGGTTTTGTTAGAGCTCATTTGTAAAATTCACACTGTGTAATTTCTATTGTGAAATTCTAGTATTGCCTGCATATACTTTGCAACCGTCAACTACCACTCGGCTAATCATCATTGTGACGGGGTAATTTATGAACACTGGTACTCAAAATATTAACAATCTGCAGATCGCCAACGAATTCTACGAGTTCGTCAATGCAGAGTTACTGTCGGATCCAACGCTGTACAAAGATGGATCCCAGGCAGAGTTCTGGACTCAGTTCACCACCGCACTGGATCGCATTGACGCAATGCCTGACCCGGTCAGCGAACAAAATCGATCCGTCGATGTTTCACTGCTTAACCCGCGTTATGCGCTCAAAACAGTCAATGCACGCTGGGGCAGCCTGTATTCGGCGCTATATCACGAATCGGCAATACCTCATTCAGCAGGTCTTAAAACCGGGCAACGTTATAACGTAGCCCGCGGCACTCGCGTCATCGCCTATGCGAAAGAGTTCCTGGATTCTGCATTTCCACTCTCGGAAGGCTCCCATAAAGACGCCGTCAGTTATATGGTGTATTTCCAGGACATGATGGTCACCCTGGCAGACGGCAGCACTGTGGGACTTGAAACACCTGCCCAGTTCAAAGCCAAGTCGGGGCCGAAGAACGATCCGGACATCATTGTGCTGCGCAACGGAGAAATTCATGTAGAAATGCAGTTTGATCGAGCCGGTACAGTTGGTTCGGGGGATCTGGCCAACATTCAGGACATACTGGTTGAAGCACCAGCCAAAGCATTACTAGGCTGCGACGCACAGACCATACATGAAAAATGCGACATTCTTCGAAACCTTGACGCCTTGGCTACCGGCAAGCTTCGGGTTAATTACCGCCGCGACGGTAAAAACAGAGTTCGGCGCCTGCATCGCAACTACGAACTCACGGCCAGAGAAGAAGGTACGTATACCGTTGAAGGCTGCAATACAGCGGTGCTGCGCATGAACTCATCAGCAACGTGCCCCGCAGTCAGCGACGACAACGGCAACCCGCTGCCCGCAGCCGCTGTAGACACCGCGCTATTCACATTGATCACACAGAATCGAAAAAATATTCCTATCGAATTAATGGCAGCGGATGAACCAGCGTTCAATTCAATGAGTGCGGTAATTGAACAACTTCAAAGTCATTGTGCATCTGCCGATTTAACTATTGAATTGTTAAAGGATTATCAGAACGACGCCAAAGATCACCCCAATTCTGCCGATATCAGGGCGCAGGAAATGCCGTGGATTCGCGTTGCAGAAGAAGAACTTAGAAACACCGTGACCTTGTCGACACAAAACGACGCGGTGCTCAAGGCAATCCATCAGCACGGCATGCCCCATTAGGCGCGCGAAAGTTTTACTGTTTGTTATACACCTCTATTCGGAAAAACATAGTTATGATGACTTATTCCAACCTCATCGCACAATGTGCAGATACTATCGGAAAAAATGGTGATCACTGGTCGGCAATCGATGCCGAGTATGTCACCAGAATGAAACTGCAGAATCGGTTCGCTACCGGACTCGATATCGCCAAGTACACCGCCGGCATCATGCGCGAAGATATGGCTGCCTATGATGCTGATCACAGCAAATATACCCAGTCATTAGGTGTATGGCACGGTTTCATTGCCCAGCAGAAAATGATCGCTGTGAAGAAGCACTTCAAAACGCCTAAGGGTCGTTATCTTTACCTCTCAGGTTGGATGATCGCTGCCCTTCGTTCAGAGTTTGGCCCTCTTCCAGACCAGTCAATGCACGAAAAAACCTCAGTACCGGCACTCATTGAAGAGCTGTACACTTTTCTTAAGCAGGCAGATGCCCGTGAACTTCGACACTTGTTCACCGACCTGGATGACGCTCGCGCCGAAGGCAATGAAGTCAAAGTAAAATCGATCACCGACCAGATCGACAACTTTGAAACTCATGTGGTACCTATTGTTGCCGATATCGACGCCGGTTTCGGTAACGAAGAAGCGACCTACCTGCTTGCCAAGAAACTGATCGCGGCAGGTGCATGCTGCCTGCAGATTGAAAATCAGGTATCAGATGCCAAACAGTGCGGACACCAGGACGGCAAAGTCACCGTTCCTCATGAAGACTTTATGGCCAAGATTAATGCGCTGCGCTATGCCTTCCTTGAGATGGGTGTAGACGACGGCGTGATCGTCGCACGTACTGATTCACTCGGTGCCGGCCTGACCCAGAAGATCCCGGTATCAAATGCACCAGGCGATCTGGCTGATCAGTACAACGCATTTATTGCCGGTGAAGAAATTACCGCCGCTGATGAACTTAACTCTGGTGATATCGTTATCAAACGCGATGGCAAGCTGATCAAAACTTCACGCCTTGCCAACGGTTTAATTCAATTTAAGCCAGGCACTGGTGAAGATCGTGTAGTACTGGATTGTGTTACCGCACTGCAAAACGGCGCTGATCTGCTTTGGATCGAAACCGAAAAACCACACGTGGGTCAGATAGCCTCTATGGTCGATCGTGTAAAAGAAGTCGTGCCTAATGCCAAGCTGGTTTACAACAACAGCCCGTCATTTAACTGGACGCTAAGCTTCCGTCAGCAAGTATTCGATGCCTGGTCAGAAGCCGGTAAAGACGTTTCAAGGTACGACCGCGACAATCTGATGTCAGCAGACTACGACGAGTCAGAACTCTCTGCAGAAGCAGACGAAAAAATTCGCGTCTTCCAGGCGGATGCAGCTCAACACGCCGGTGTGTTCCATCACCTCATTACGCTGCCTACCTACCACACTGCCGCATTGTCTACCGACAACCTGTCGAAAGGTTATTTTGGTGACGAAGGAATGCTGGCTTATGTGCTTGGTGTGCAGCGTAAGGAAATTCGTGAAGGTCTGGCATGCGTTAAGCACCAGGATATGGCGGGTTCCAACATCGGTGATGACCACAAAGAATACTTCAGTGGTGGTCAGGCACTGAAAGCCGCTGGTGAAGATAACACCATGAATCAGTTTGGCTAACGAACTGACTCCATAGCGAGTAAGTAGAGGCCGCGCTGTTTACAGTGCGGCCTTTTTTTATTGCCAACACAGTCTATTTATCCGATGAGTTGGCGCACGAACTGACTCGGTGGCAATACAACAATACCCGTGAGGGATCACGTCGCAGCTTACTCAAATGCCCCGGAAGACTCGAGTTGTCGAATACGCCACCAAAGGCGGATTAGCAATCCAATGGAAGCGACCGTCAACCCGACAATCAACCCTGCCCAAAGTCCGCTGGCACCATACCCCAGGTGATGTGCACTGTAGTAACCAATACCAAAAGCAATCGCCCAATACGAAAACAGATTGATTAGCATCGGCACCCGAGTGTCGTGCAACCCGCGCAACATACCGATTAGCGCAACCTGCGCTCCGTCCGACAGTTGAAAAATTGCCGCAAACAACAACAGATGAGAAGCAAACCTTTGAAGTTCAACGTCGCCGGTGTACATCGCCGGTAGGCTGTGGCGAAAAAGAATTAGCAGCGTGGCTGTCGTTGCCGCCATTGCAACGGTTATCATTAAACCGCTTGTCACCCGCAGTTTGATTGCAGAAATTGACTCTCTGCCATAGACCCGCCCTATTCTCGCTGTTAGCGCAAAGCTCAACCCCAACGGCATCATGTAACAGACAGCAGATATGCCAATCGCAATATTGTGCGCTGCAGCTTCCAGTGTGCCGATAATACCCATTTGAATGGCGGTTGCGAAAAACAACCCGGCTTCAAAAAGCAGCCCGAGGTAAATCGGGATAGAGAGATGCAACATCGGCTGGATTTCTTTCCACGAAGGCCATTCAAAACTTGCAAACAGTGCAAAGCGTTTAAAACGATTGCGGCGCATTAGAATCAGTACCAGACAGATTGCCATGGTAATGGTGACAAGTGATGTTGCCATACCAATACCTGTCAGACCTAAACGCGGAAACCCGAACCAGCCGAGTCCGAATGCCAGATCAGCAAACAGGTTAACTAATAACCCAAGGAATTGGACGAACAGAACAGGCCGAGTTAACGATGTTGCTTCACAAACATTGCGGCAAGCCATCACCACCGCAAAGGCGGGTAAGCTCCAGCAGGCAGTGAACAAATACGATTTGATAGCAGGAACCATCTGCTGTTCGATTGACCAGATCGGCAATGACAAAGCCATTGTTATCGTGAGTGCAACCGCCAACACACCGCTGATAACACCCAGCCACAGCCCCTGGCGAAACACCGCACCCACGGCTGCCCGACGGCGCTGACCAATAAGCTTTGAAAGAATGGGGGATAACCCGGCCATAACGCCAATGCACAACAACGATCCGAAGAACCAGATCGCAGCACCAATACCACCTGCGCCGAGCTCGACGGTCCCGAGTCGACCCGCAACCATCATGTCGATCAGGCCATTGCCCACCTGCAACAGTTGCGCACCAATGAGCGGCAGCGCAAGTATGAGGGTGCGTTTAATGTCTAGCAGTACCCGACGGGTACCGAAACTTTTCACAAATCTTGTCTAACTTTAAGCGCTACAGATCGTGTAGCAAAAGTAGCGGCTCAAGGCTGCGGATAACAGACTCAGGCCGTGCGGCACTTACAAAAATATTCTTTGGCTAAAAAATCTTCCGGCTACAGATCTTTGGGTATAGTCTGCGCAAGTGAATCTCTGGATGATATTGTTTGATGCCAGGCGCTCAGAGCAGGAAAGTTATCTCGCCATGATTCATCAGCATAGCGAAAGTCAATGTAGTCAAGTGCAATAGCGATAGATAACGTTCCAATATCTATCTTATTGCCAATTTCTGCTGCTTCATTTTCCAGCACCACCAGCGCACGACGGTACTTATCTTTTTGATTATTAATCCACTGCTCCCACTGGTGCTCCTGCGGCCTGACAAAGGTCTCGTAGCGCACCGCAACAGCGGCATCACACATTCCATCGGCGATTGACTGCCACCGCAAGGTTTGCCAGCGTGTACTGTCAGCGGGAAACAAACTTCCACGGCCCTGATCATTCAGGTACTCACAGATCACGCGCGAATCCATTAAGGTCGAGCCATCGTCCAGAACCAGCGCAGGTATTTTACCCAGCGGATTATCAGCGTTGAGCGTATCACTCGGAGACACCGGCGTTAATGCAAGTGGTTGTTTGGATATCTTGTTATCAAGCTGGCATTCGATCGCTGTGACCAACACTTTACGAACAAAGGGAGATGCCGGGTTGTAAAACAATTTCATCAGTTGGCTCCATCAGCGGTACGAGGCCCGATTCTACTCTTGCCTGCCCGTGACGCAAACAACGGTTTTAGCGCATAGACTGCAGGACTTTTATAGCCGCCTGTGTCACCGGGCTCACGGTATCTTTAAGAATTGCATTGCGATCAAAGCGCTCGCTATCGGCGGCCACAGAATC
>CALLLY010000047.1 GCA_938008205.1 uncultured Granulosicoccaceae bacterium | reverse complement strand
CTTCGCACATCATGACAATGTTTAATCCATTTTTCCCTCTCTCAAGACCGTTCTCTTTCAGCAGCGCCAATACTTCATCCGCTTCATGCAGGGTTCGAACAAATGGAATCATAATCCAGACATTGGTCAGATCCATTTCGTCTCTAACTTTCTTTAAAGCCCGGCACTCAAGCTCAAAGCACTCCCGAAACGAAGACGAAATATACCGTGATGCCCCCCGAAAGCCGATCATGGGGTTTTCTTCCTCAGGCTCGAACAGCTCACCTCCGATCATATTGGCATATTCATTTGATTTAAAATCACTGAGTCGCACAATCACCGGATGGGGCGCAAACGCGGCCGCAAGCGTTGATACACCTTCAACCAGTTTCTCAACATAAAACTCTACCGGAGATTCATACCCTGCAACGCGCGCCATTATCTGCTGCTGCAGATCCGCTTCCATCATGTCGTAATTCAAAAGTGCTTTCGGATGCACACCTATAGAGTTACTGATCATAAACTCCAGCCGTAACAGACCGACTCCATGATTTGGCAACCGTTGAAAATCAAAAGCGCGCTCAGGATTACCGACATTCATTGTGATTTTAAACGGCAGGTCAGGCAGTGTATCGAGTTTGATTTCGTTAACCTTATACTGCAGTTGTCCTTCGTATACTTTGCCGGTATCTCCTTCAGCGCAAGAGACAGTCACATCGAGCCCGTCTTGCAGAAGCTCTGTCGCGTTGTTACAACCGACCACAGCAGGAACACCCAGTTCGCGAGCAATAATCGCTGCATGACAGGTTCTTCCACCACGGTTTGTCACAATGGCCGCAGCACGTTTCATTACCGGCTCCCAGTCAGGATCGGTCATGTCGGTCACAAGAATATCGCCATCCTGAACACGTGATAGCTGATCGATATTCGGTATGTTCCGGACTTTACCAGCACCGATTCGCTGCCCGATACTGCGCCCCGTCACAATTACTTTAGATGCTTGCTGATCGAGTTCATAACGACGAATCACGTTTTTGTCAGAGCGGGATTCCACTGTTTCCGGTCGCGCCTGCAATATATATAGTGCGCCATCAGCCCCGTCTTTACCCCATTCGATATCCATTGGACGGCCGTAATGCTGTTCAATAGTCACAGCCATTGCAGCCAGTGCCTGTACATCACTGTCACTCAACGAAAACTGCATCTGCTCCTGCTGGGTAGTATCAACCGTTTCAACAGAGACACTTTCACCATAAACCATTTTGATAAGCTTACTGCCGCGATTTCGGCGAATCGTTGCCGGCTTGTTTTTGGCAAGTGTTGTCTTGTGCACGTAGAACTCATCGGGATTAACAGAGCCCTGTACCACGCATTCACCGAGCCCCCAGGAAGAAGTGATGAAAACAACATCATCAAAGCCTGTCTCGGTATCCATAGAAAACATCACGCCGCTCGCACCGATATCGCTTCTTACCATACGCTGTATGCCAGCAGATAACGCCACCTCAGCATGGTCAAAACCCTGGTGAACTCGATAGGAAATAGCTCTGTCGTTGTATAAAGAGGCAAACACTTCTTTAATCCGTGCCAGTACATCGTCGATTCCGTTAACGTTTAAAAAAGTTTCCTGTTGACCGGCAAAGGATGCTTCCGGCAAGTCTTCTGCGGTCGCAGATGATCGGACTGCCACGGATATATCAGCGCCATTTTGCAGTTTCGTATAGGCTCGCCTGACGGCTTGATCCAACTCATCAGGAAAAGGCGTCTGCATCACTGATGCTCTGATTTGCTTTCCCAATTTGGCAAGCTCATCGACATCATCAATGTCAAAACCGTCCAGCATCGCGTTGATTTTCAGATCAAGCTCATTATGAGAAAGGAAAACTCTGAATGCCTCGGCCGTCGTTGCAAATCCACCTGGTACCGAAATGCCGGCACCCGCCAGATTGCTGATCATCTCACCCAGCGAGGCATTTTTACCTCCAACCACCGGCACATCAGACATCCCTAACTGATCAAAAAAAAGTACATAGTTGTTCAAGAGGTTTCTCGCTTACTTTGCGCTAGAATTGTTGAGTAACTGGATCACGTTATTGTAGTGCTTGCCGGTACTAAATAGAGACAACCATAATTAACATGCTGAAAAGACCCACATTCGTTATTTCTGACCGTACCGGCCTGACCGCTGAAACTCTGAGCCACAGCCTGATCAGCCAGTTTCCCAGTGTTCAATTCGACATCGAAAACCTGCCATTTATCGACACACCGGAAAAAGCCCGTCAAACAGCCTCCGTGCTTAACAACATGGCGGCCACAGCGGGAGTCAAACCACTGGTGTTTGCCACCCTCGTCAATGATGAAATGCGTGAAATCATCGCCGGGGCGGACGTGGTGTTTTTTGATCTTTTCGATACGTTTATCGAACCACTTGAAAAAGAACTTGAAGTTGAGTCTTCACACTCGGTAGGTAAATCACACGGCGTGCTGGATTTCGCACAATATTCTGCCCGGATGAGTGCGGTGAACTTTGCCATGACTACTGACGACGGCATGGAACTCGATCACTATGCCAGAGCCGATGTTGTGGTAATCGGTGCCTCCAGAACTGGAAAAACACCGACGTGTTTATACCTGTCCCTTCAGTTCGGAATATTCGCGGCAAACTACCCGCTAACGGACTCCGACCTTCATGCCACAGCACTACCGGATTCTCTCAGTCCATACCGGGAGAAACTCTTCGGTTTGACTATCGATCCATTCAGATTGCAGCAAATCCGGCAGGAACGCTACGCCGGAGATATTTACGCAGCGGCGAAAACATGCCAGTTTGAGGTTGCTCAGGCCGAAGCCATGTACCGTGCCGCTGACGTGCCATTTGTGAATACCACCAAAAAATCGGTTGAGGAAATAGGTGCATATATTGTTCATCAGGCATCGTTGCGCCGAAAGTTTTAGTCGAATAATAAAAATCCGGACAAAACCACCACTGTTTTGACAAGAATTATTAAGTTTCGCCGATAGTTGCCTGTGACAGCCGGAAAAACTCCGGCACCAGCCTGCTGCCGTTATAATGGCGACAGCAACACCTGACTCTGA
>CALLLY010000046.1 GCA_938008205.1 uncultured Granulosicoccaceae bacterium | reverse complement strand
AGGCTCCACAATACAAAACCCGGTAGTGCCGGTGCAAAGCAGATCGCAGCTGTAGACAGTAATAACGTCGCAGTTGCGAATCGAGTTGTCATCTTTTCTATTTTTGACAATTTGTTATACCGGTAATTACCGAGTAAGGGGCGCTGTGTTTCAGTCGCGCACAGTGACGACCGGATACCAGGCTTCGATAAACTGTTGACGACAATTCAATAGCCAGCTTGACCTGATGGCTCTGAAATCTGACAGGTTTTTGATACCTTGGCGAAAAATTACCGAAACATGAACAAGGACTTAAAAGATCCGCCAGATTGCCGACACAGGCGGGACAGAACTTGATTGGACATCCCATTTCTACTCAGGCGCCTAACGGAGATATTGTGAATAGCACCAGTATTATAAGAGTTGCGAAGCTGCCTTTAGCGGCATTGGCCTTATCGAGCGCCCTGTTGTTCGGAGCGACATCATCGGCTGAGGTGCGATCTGAGAACGGCATCACGTTAAGTCTGGGCCTGTACACGTCCAACAAGCCTTCATCGATGGTGCGAAAGTTCCGACCCATCGTGAAACACCTGGAGCAGGCTATGACTAAAAAGCTTGGACAGGAGGTGAATATTCGGATGCAACTGGCAAAAAACTATCAGCAGGGGATCGAACATCTCACTGCGGGAAAGGTGGATTTCTCCAGATTTGGCCCGGCGTCGTACATTGAAGCGAAAAAGAGTAATCCGGATTTAAGTGTCCTCGCGGTGGAGACTATTGATAGCCGGAAAGTATTTTACGGCATTATTGCTACTGCAGAAGACAGCGATCTGAAATCGATTGCCGAGTTAAAGGGTAAATCGTTTGCTTTTGGTGATCAGCAATCCACTATTGGAAGATATTTGTCTCAGCAATATCTGGCCGACAACGGTATCGGTGCGAATGACCTTAATCATTTCGAATACCTTGGTCGTCACGATATCGTAGGTACCCGAGTCGGGGCCGGTGATTTTGCCGCTGGTGCGTTAAATGAGTCTACCTTTCGAAAGTTGTTGTCTCAGGGTGAGAAAATCAAGGAGATCGCCAGGTTTCCTAACGTGACGAAGCCATGGATTGCACGTTCCGGCCTGGACCCGGAAATCTATGATGCTCTGCAAACCTGCCTGCTCGAAATCACTGACGAAGAATCCTTACAACGCCTGAAGATTGATGGTTTCCTCGAGAGTACTGACGAGGACTTTAACGTGATTCGATCTGCAATCGATGACAACGATAGATTCTTCAGTTTGAATAAAGACACTCAAAACACTAAACAATCGCTGGCAAAAAAGGCGAATGCGCCGACAAAGCAAGCTCAGAATCCGGTCACGGAAACTGAAATGGCGGATATTAGCGCTACAGAATAGTTGTAGATAATAAAAAGTCAGCGTCCTTCTATAAAAACAATTACTAGACAGCTGACATAGAAGCCTGGCAGGCGTATCGACTTGTAGATGCGCCCACCGCTTCACCGGTTGGGGAAAGAAATGTTGCTTAAACAAGCAAGCAAATACTCGTTACAGAAGCTGTTGCTGATTAGCCTTACGGTGACCTTTGCAACCGTGGCGTTTATCACTGGCGAGTACATGCGTAATGTGCAAACACGAACTTTGGAAGAAAGTTTTCAGCAGTTCAGCCAGAAGACTTTCAATATGTTGTTTGCCACTTCACTGGATGCGGTACTCAGTGAAGACCAGCCTGTACTGGAAACTATTGTTGCGCAGTCGGTTGAGCTGGATAAAAATATCCACGCACTATCTATTGTTAACGAATTCGATGAAGTACTTGCCGCATGGCGCAGTGAAGAAACTCTCGATGCAGAATTGCAAATCCCGTTTTCTCAGGATGTAGTGTTCGAAGGCGAGTCTTTCGGAACTATCGCCATCGTATGGGATGCGAGCCATCAGCGTGCAACTGTAAAAGCCCACGTTCAGAAGATCTGGGTATATACCATTTCAGCATTCACCATTATTGCATTGCTGGTGATGATGCTGGTACTGAAACTGGTAATCTCCCCGATACGCGCTATACACACCAAGCTGGTAGATCTGCAGTCTGGCCGTAATGGCGTACCGGTAAATGTTACCGCAGCCAGAGAACTACACGAGCTCGGAGATACAGTGAACGAGCTGGGTAATCTGATGGAACTCAAGATTGCCAGAGAACAGGAGCTTGAGCTGGCATCCCGCTCGAAGTCTGAGTTTCTGGCCAACATGAGTCATGAACTCAGAACCCCCATGAACGGCGTATTAGGGATGCTAAATCTGCTTAGCAAAACCCGGCTGGACAGCTCACAAAAAGATTGCGTGGGAACAGCAGTTTCGTCAGGAAAAAACCTGTTGAATCTGATTAACGACATTCTTGATTTCTCGAAGATCGAAGCCGGGCGAATGGAGTTTGAAAGTATAAACTTCAGCTTATTGTCTCTGGTTGAAGACACTTGTAGTGCGCTGGCTACCCAGGCACATGGCAAAGACATTGAGCTGATCACTGACCTTGATTTCACCATCCCGGTAATGGTGAATGGTGATCCGACTCGGGCACGTCAGGTACTGACCAACTTAATTGGCAATGCGATCAAATTTACTTCCCACGGAGAAATTATCGTTCGTACCCGGCTGGAGTCTGATCAGGATCGCACGGTCGTATTCGAAGTACAGGACAGTGGCGTAGGCATTCCTGAAGCATCGTTAGATACGATCTTTGACTCCTTCGCTCAGGCCGATGGTTCAACCACTCGTAAGTTTGGCGGAACCGGCCTTGGACTATCGATCTCCAAACAGCTGGTCGAGGGGCTTGGTGGAGAGATTGGTGTCCGTTCAGTTGCAGGAGAGGGTAGTACTTTCTGGTTTAAGTTGCCATTTGCGGCATGTACAGAATCTGTACCGGCAAAGGTGTATAACCGACTGGTCGGAAAGAAACTCTTACTGCTCGAAGGCAACGATACTGCTCGAGAGTCACTGTCTACCTGCCTGACGTTACTCGGTTGCGAAGTCTCGGCAGTTAGTACCGGTGCAAAAGGGCTTGTGAACCTTGAGACTGCGAGCTATTCAGCGGTGCTGGTTGGCACTACGCTTCAGGATATGCATGGCGAGCAGTTTGTTGAGGTAATGCAAAACAATCCCAAGTTCGACTGTCTGAAAGTGATGTCGCTCGTGTACATGAGCGCTAAATCGCACTCATTGCTTTCTAATGCAAACTCGCGTGTTGGAGTTCATTTAACCAAACCCGTGCGACTCGAATCACTGCACAATACGTTGGCGGACTTAATTGCCGGTGAACTCATCAAGCCTGTAGACAACACTGATACAACCAATGTTAGCCATGATGCACCGTTAGCTTCTGTGCTGGTTGTTGAAGATAATGAAATCAATCAAATGGTGGCGACAGGCATGCTGGAAAGCCTCGGTTTTGCGGTTACCACAGCCGACAACGGAAGGATTGCGCTTGAAACACTGGAAGAGAATCAGTTCGATCTGATTTTGATGGACTGTCAAATGCCCGAAATGGATGGTTATGAGGCAACTGGAAGAATAAGAGCGAGTAGCAATGGCATCACCGCTGGAACGCCGATTATTGCGCTTACGGCGAACGCGATGTCCGGTGATGCAGAAAAGTGTCTTGATGCAGGTATGGATGATTACCTTGCCAAGCCATTTGAACCTGAGTTGTTTGAGGAGAAGTTACAGTCCTGGGTTGCCAAGAGTTTGAAGAACAAACAAGCGCAGGGCTCGGATGTACCAAGGAAGGCAGCATAATGGATGCTTACGCCGGAGTGAAGTCGGGTAATCGATAAAATGCGGTACTTAAGCTATCCAGTGGTTTCGGGAGCGTTGTTGGTGGTTAGCACCGACGCGCTTGCCATTCCATC
>CALLLY010000045.1 GCA_938008205.1 uncultured Granulosicoccaceae bacterium | reverse complement strand
TCGAGTGGTTCGCTTGTGGATATTTGGTCGCCCGGTACCGGAACAGATTCGTCAGTTGCAGCCTCCACCGGCGGTTGTTCGACCGCAGCCTTATCCTTCTTTTTCAGAAAACTGAAAATGCCCATGTGTCTGATCTTTTGTTTCGGTGTGAAAACACCTTTTGCTGGTGAATACTTTGGTACTGCCGAATCAGATATCGTAGCATCCGCTGCGCGGTAAAAGTGGTTATCTTTGGTAAAGGTTTGCGTTAAACAACGAGTTGGTTCGTGAAAAAATCAAACAATACAGTACGCATAATCGCCGGCTCGCTGCGTGGTCGTCGCATCGGGTTTCCTGATCATGCCGGATTGCGACCTAGCGGGGATCGATTGCGGGAAACGCTTTTTTCCTGGCTCCATGATGCTTTGCCAGACAGCCACTGTCTGGATATGTTTGCCGGCAGCGGTGTGCTGGGTTTTGAGTCGATTTCCCGCGGGGCCGCGCAGGCTGTGCTGCTTGAACAATCACAGGCGGTTTGCCGTGTACTGAAAGAAAACTGTGAATTACTGGCCATCGATAATTTACACATCGGTTGTGCCGATGCCCTGCGGCCAGCCACACTACAGCGATATTGCGAGCCACAGTCGATTGATATCGTATTTATTGATCCACCCTTTGACGGTCGTATACATCAAGTGGCAATTGACACATTGCATGAGTCAGGTGTTCTTGCAGTTAGTGCGACAGTCGCGGTCGAGAGCGCTAAGCGAGACAACGACTTTGTCGTTCCGGCGGCCTGGCATTTATCCCGTGAAAAACTCGCTGGTGAGGTCGTGCTTCAGCTCTACAGCATAGATGAGTGAATCAAAGGCGCAGAAAATTGCAGTCACACAACGCCCGTGTAATCATTCGTTAAAAGACGACGCCAAGGACTTTTAATTGGATATCACTGCAATTTACCCAGGGACATTTGATCCGGTAACTCGAGGCCATATCGATGTTGCTACGCGAGCGGCCAAAATGTTCGACAAAGTTGTTATTGCTGTGGCAGAGAGTCCGGGTAAAAAGCCCCACTTTGATCTTGCGGAACGCAGTGAGCTGGCGGCACAGGTACTGGCACATTGTCCGAATATTGAAATTACCTCGTTTCACGGACTTATGGTTAACTGCGCCGATAAAGTTGGTGCCTCGGTTATTGTCAGGGGGTTGCGTGCAGTGTCGGACTTTGATTACGAAGTGCAGCTGGCAAATCTCAACCGGCAGCTAAATCCGGATGTTGAGACCGTGTTTGTTGCGGCTGCGAGTCAATATACGTTTGTATCATCGAGTATGGTCAGAGAGATTTCAGCACTGGGCGGAGATGTGTCTCCGTTTGTTGATCCCATTGTTGAGCGGGCTTTGCAAAAGTAGATTCGATCGTAATGGCATTGATCATCACTGATGAATGCATCAATTGTGATGCCTGTGAACCTGAGTGCCCCAATGGAGCGATTACTCAGGGTATTGAAATCTATGAAATTCACCCGGGACTATGCACCGAGTGCGTTGGCCATTTTGAAACATCGCAGTGTGTTGAAGTTTGCCCGGTTGATTGCATCCCATTCGACCCGGAAAACGTCGAAACAAAAGATCAGTTACTAGATAAGTATCATCGCATTCTTGCGGTGAACAAAGATCATTGATGCAACCGGTTACTGTTGACACCGGGTACAATAAAACGTTGACCGCTGTCCTATAACCTTACACTTTATCGCAGACTGACAAACGCGACACGGCTCATCGGTTCTGCCGTAAACGTTGAGCGTTTGTTGAAAATATCCCGGCTGTCCGTCTGAATTTACAAAGTCTCTAAGGGTAGTGCCGCCTTGTTTGATAGCCTGGCCTAGCACCTTTTTAATTGCCGCGGCGAGGTCTTCGTATTGTTTTGCAGTCACTCTGCCAGCAGCTTTTCCAGGTCTGATACCTGATAGGAATAACGCTTCACTGGCATAAATATTACCGACACCAACAACGATATGTCCATCCATTATGAAGTTCTTGACGGCGACTTTGCGCTTGCGCGATGCCTTGAAAAGGTGCGCGCCATGAAACGCATTTGACAGTGGTTCCGGGCCCAGGGCATTGATTAATATGTGATCTGAGATTGCCTTGTCGGTCCACAGTACAGCGCCAAAGCGGCGAGGGTCGTGGTAGCGCATAATCTTATTGCACGACAAATGAAAATCGATATGATCGTGCTTTTTAAGCTCACTGTTATTGTCGACGATTCGCAGGCTTCCCGACATTCCCAAATGAATAATTATATGCTCGGTTTGTTGTCTGCCAAGAGACAGAAGTAAGTATTTGGCTCGACGATTCAGAGCGGAAACAGTTTGGTTAGTCAGTGATAGAAGTTCACTGCTAACTGGCCAGCGCAGTCTTTTTTCCCGAACCACAATACGGGTGATTTTCTGCTCCAGCAGGTACGGTTCAATTCCGCGTAGTGTTGTTTCAACTTCTGGAAGCTCTGGCATGCTGCGTCGCTATACTCGCAATAAAGCGCCCAGTATAACGCTGTTGGTAACTCTCTATAGGTCTGGTTGCAGGATTAAGTCGAACAGCGGCAGCTATAGATATTCGGCCAGTCCCAATAATTGTGATTGTTCCGAACTCAGTAAGTAGCCATAGTCGCCACTGTCGACTACCAGAGCCGCGATACCGTCAAGCCAGTGCAGCTGGTAGCTTACCTTACGGGAGTTTTGTGGTGTGATATTGATTGTGGCCGAGGATTCACTGGTGACCTGTTCAGAAGTTATGAGCCCCAGCGCGGCCAGGTTTGACCACAGAGCCGGATCGGCGACACCGCTACCGTTTATATCTGCAGCGACAACCTGTTTGGTGACATTTAAATCGACAAACGCCTTTTGACCGGCATGCAACAGTGGAATAACCTGATCGGCCTGCAGGTAGACTCTCTCGTTTGCCATTACGTAGCGCATCTGGCTCACTGATTCTATTTGCCCGAGTTGATACTTGTGAGTATCGATTTCTAATACAACGTTGTCGCTGAATAGCCCTGACGTATCTACCTCACTTTTGTCGTAACTCCTGGTGCTCTGGCGATTGGTGTCGAGCAGTGGTTGTAGCCGCGACGCGTGCACAGGAGCAACAAACGGTTCCGTGAGATGCCATCGCCCATTGACATGACCGAATCGCATAATGGTCTGATCATCTTTACTGATCTTAATGTCCGGGAAAGCGTTTAGCCGATATATCTCCAGTGCTTCAGGAGTCCGGTTGTAAGCCTTGCCATCCAACAGAATACCGGCGAAGAGCAGGGCGGCTATTACGATGATTGATCGGTTTGATAAAAGCATATTAACCAAAGCGTCGTGAATACCAGACCCGACCGGCGGTTGCGAACAACGCACCGGGAATGAGCAGCAGTGTGAGTGCTACCAGTATTAGCGTCGCAGTGTTTGAAAGTTCAATGCGGTGGTCGGCTACTACCGGTGTGCTTAACGTCGCCAGTTCTGCATCGTCGGCTGCCCAGTTGAACAGCCGATTGCCCAGGTCTTTATTGCCACCATTGGCTATCCATGCATCCGCGATAAAGTCTCCATCTCCACTCACCAGAACCTTTTGCGTTTTACCGGCCTTTTCTCTTTCCAATGCGAGAATTAATGGAAACGGTCCTGATATCTCTCGTTGATCGTCACCGAAAGCGACTTCGCCGGTCAGGCTGCCGGTTTCCGTCCAGGCTTGTTCGCCGGCTTGCACCAGTGCCGCGGCGCGCCACTCCCGGTTAGGTTGCAACTGTAGAGCTGCGGCCTGTGGAAATAGCGTCACTGATGAAAAATCCCGCGTCGCGGTGTGTGGCGCGTAGGTGTTAGCGATAGCAAAGTCCGGGTGATCGATATCCAGATTTTGTGTTGCCAGATCGACCACCACACCAGGAGATCGCATCACACCCAGCTCCAGTTCTATGGCTTTTAAACCATCGTCGCTGGCGGGTTCGGTTAGCCACAGCAGATTACCTCCACGAGTGAGGTAGTCGAGAACCAGGGCAACCTCCGATGGTAAATAGCGACTCATCGGGCTGGCGATTACCAGCATGGTGTCTTTGGTTTCGATTGAGTTGGTAGTGGTGAGACTTAAATTGCGTATTACAAATCCGGCCTCGCGTAGTTGTGCTGCGAAAATTCCAACATCAGCGTTATTGGTGCTTTCAATTGAGCGTTCGCCGTGACCGGTAACAAATACAGCGACTGGTGGCTGCGTTCGTGCCAGCCTTTGCAAAGCCATAGTGACGGTGCTTTCGGAAACCTGTGAGATGCGTTGCAGGCGATCGGCCGCGCGTAAAAATAACTCGCCACCCGGAGCCACGTTGAGTTCACGCATTGCGGCAGGATCAAGGGCCGGGTCAATATAGGCGACTGTAATGTCCGCTTTATGCTGTTGATATTTGCCAAGCAAAGAATCGATGGCAGCCCGCTGCGGGTCCAGCGGGTTGATATAGACATCGACATTGATCCCTTCAGGAAATAAATTCAGTGTCTCTACGCTTTGAGACAACAGTGTATGACGCGCGTTGGCGGTCATATCTTTTTGAATAAATATTCGCTGGCCAAGTATCAACAGCATTACCAGGCATACGATGATCAGCAGCGGACGTAGTGTTTGCTGGGCGATTGTCAGAAGCGGTGTGTTTCTCATTGGGTCTGCGCTCTGAAGCAATTTATTTTATTGAGATGCCAGATGCTTATTGTGAGTACGATGGCACTGGTACAAAGAAAATAGAGGAGGTCTCTTGAGTCGAAAATACCCTGCATAAAGCTTTTTAAATGTGTGGAGGGAGACAACCAGCCAAGAACGCCCGACGCCCCGGAGGACGCAGCCATCCAAAGCAGCAATAATGTGGTAAAGCTTGCAAATGCTGCCATTGCAGGCATTTTTGTCAGGCACGAGAAAAACAGAGAGATTGAGGTTGCCAGCGCGATAAAAAGAAACAATCCTAAAAACGCGTTAAACAGATGTCGAACATCCAGCTGTGTGAACCAGCTCAGAATCAGCATAGTACCCATGCAGATCGCTACAATTGCGCCCTGTATTAATACTGCTGCGATAAATTTACCCAGCACCAGATCGCTTGTTTTTATTGGTGCGCCTGCAAATAACGCGTAGCGCCCGGCCTGCTTTTCACCGGCAATCAAATTCATGCATAACAACGGAGTAGCCAGCATCATCACAACACTGGCAGGCGCGAGAAATTGCACCACCAGAAAATTACTCAATCCACTTAAAGGGTGATGGGCTGCGGTGTTTTGCAGCGTGGTAAATTGTTCTGTGGTGGACAAAAATAACCAGCCGAGAATAAGTTGTAATGCGGCAGCGGCGATCCATGCAAACGGTGATCGCATATAGAGTCGAAGTTCATGCATGGTAATAGTGTTGATCACGGGGTATCTCCCAGGACAACCTCGGTGGTGCCGGCATTAACTTTCAACTGGGTGAAAAGTTGTTCGAGGTAGTTACGTACCGGATTTACCTCCAGCAGTCGTAACCCGCGCGCCATCAAGGTGTCTCCCAGCTTTTCGATGGTGGCAGAAGCAGTGGCAGATTCGGTGGTCACCAGCCAGTGTTGCGAGTCGACTGAGCAGACACTTAAAACACCGGGGAGATCCTGCAGGTCGGTTTGTTTCGCGGTCTCTTGCAGGGTGACCTCAAATGTCGGGTGTGACTCGTCGCTAAGTTCTGACAGCGGCATATCGAGCATCTTGTTACCCCCGTTGATAACCACCACGCGATTGCAAACCTGTTGCACTTCTGTCAGGTGATGGCTCGAAAACAGCGTTGCCTGGTTATGTTGGATTTCCTGTATCAGGGCGCGGATTTCCTGCAACTGTGCCGGGTCCAGACCGTTGGCCGGTTCATCGAGAATCAAAAGACGTGGTTGGTGGACCAGCGCTTGTGCCAGATTAATGCGCTGCTGATAACCGTGGGACAGATTACCTATCACTCGCTTTGACACGTCGGTCAGGCCGCATTTTTCCAATGCCCGGTCAACTGCATTGTGGCACTGTGCTTTGTGCACGCGCCGCAGTCGGGCGGCAAAAAGCAGGAATTCGCGCACGGTAAACTGCGGGTACAGCGGCGGCGTGTCCGGCGCATAGCCGATGCAGGCCTTCGCTGTCATCGCGTCGCTATGCATATCGTGCCCGTTGACGATGACGGTACCGTGTTGAGGCGCCTCGACTCCAGCGAGAACCTTGAGCAAGGACGACTTACCCGCACCGTTCAGGCCCAGTAACCCCAGGGTATCACCGGTCTCAAGGCTTAGATTGATGTTGTTTATGGCTGTGTGTTTTCCATAACGCACAGTAATATCAGTAGCTTGCAGTAAGCTTGGCGGATTGTCAGCGTGCATGTCAGGATCCCGGCGAGAACTATCGGTGGCAAACGTCGCCGCGAGATCGCAGCTACTTACGAATACCTGACTATTTTTATAGTTGAGATTGTGCGCTTTTGGTGTTGTAGCGTTGTTTACGAGCACAAAAAAGCCCGGACTTGCCGGGCTTTTGAGTGCTTTACTGCGTGAACAGAATTTACGCGGTAACTACTTGATTTTTGCTTCTTTATACATGACGTGCTTGCGTACAACGGGATCGAACTTCTTGATCTCCATTTTGCCGGTCATGGTTCGCTTGTTCTTGGTCGTGGTGTAGTAATGACCTGTACCAGCAGAAGAAACCAGTTTGATTTTATCTCTCATGATGGGCTCCTAGACCTTTTCGCCGCGCTTGCGGATATCAGCCAGCACTGTATCAATGCCTTTTTTATCGATGATACGCATACCATTCGAAGACACTTTCAGTGTAATAAACTTCTTTTCCGCCTCGACCCAGAATCTGTGAGTGTGGAGGTTGGGCAGGAAACGCCGACGTGTGCGATTTTTCGCATGAGACACGTTGTTACCGCTCATTGGGCGCTTTCCGGTAACCTGACAAACTCTGGACATGTGCTACTCCGCACGTAGTAAAAGCAGAACTCCCTAGTATATGCAAATTCTGTGGTAAATCCAATGCCAAATTAAAGAGAAAGTGATGTGAAAATCAATGTGCTCGTCAATCGACTGAATCAGGCCGGCCTTAATCTGCTCACAGTCTTGGACAGGACTGCATTGTCGGGCATTCGGCAGGCATCAGCCGGTGCCTGTGATTGGGGAGCGATCATTCTGGTTGGCAATTCCGGGGCTGACATGTGGCACCGTATGCCGGTTGAGTATCTCGCTCGTGAGCACCCGGTTGACGACTACGCGCTGGATACGACTCGCATGGCATTAGCCGAGGCCTTGCCGAATGAAAAATGGCGGGTTTTGTTCCCGGAAACTGCGGATGACGTTCATTGTCCACCATTGCAGCAGTTGGGTGCTGCGGCCGGTTGGCACCATCCATCGCCGTTGGGTACCGGGATCAATAATGTCAACGGGCTGTGGTTTGCGTATCGGGCCGCGATTGGTGTTGTCGAGGAGATACCACGTTTTGGCATCATGGCCAGCAAGTCTCCCTGTTTGACCTGCGTAAGCCAGGCTTGTCTGCACGCCTGTCCGGCTACCGCGCTCGCGTATCAGCGAACGCCCGATATGAAATCCTGCGCTACCTATCGCCTGCAGCCGGAATCACATTGTGAGGATACTTGTCTGGCCCGGCTGGCTTGTCCGGTAGCCACACAAATGAAATATAGTGATGAGCAGATATCGCATCACTATCTGCGCTCGATCCCGGTATTAAAAAGCTGGCTCAAAACCCTCGGTGATAGCTGAGGTCAGCCGCGCTTCAGACAACCGATTTCTGATACGCTGCAGGCAATTAATCAAGAACCTTGAACCATGGATACAATTTTTCTCACCGGCCTTCGCACAGATGCCGTCATTGGTATTTATGATTGGGAGCGAAACATCAGACAGTTGCTGATTGTTGATCTGGAGATGGCCACCGATATTACCCGTGCCAGTGCCACTGACGATATTCAGTACACTCTCAATTACAAGAGTATTTCAGATCGGGTGATGGCTTTCGTCACCGACAGTAGTTTTGGCTTAATAGAAACACTGGCAGAGCAAATAGCAGCATTGGTAAGAGACGAGTTTCATGTGCCGTGGGTTCGGGTCACTGTGCACAAGCCCGATGCCATTGAAGCG